>CAZCGI010000076.1:0-7691 GCA_964498145.1 uncultured Syntrophaceae bacterium | reverse complement strand
GATCTGAACATGGATCTCGAAGTTGTCGGACTGTCCACGGTACGTGAACCGGATGGACTTGCAATGAGTTCCCGGAATACCTACCTGAAAGAGGATGAACGGGAATCGGCCTTGAGTCTCAGTCGATCTCTCAAGCGTGCAAAGGAGCTGTATGATCGGGGTGAGCGAAATGCCGCCACGATTATTAACGAAATGAGGAAATTTATTGAAGGACATCCTCATACGGCAATTGATTACATAGAGATATGCGATACGACTACGATGGATGACGTGGAAACAATAGAACGGGAATCCGTCGTTGCCCTGGCGGTTCGTGTCGGGTCCCCTAGGCTGATTGATAATCATGTTTTCGGCGAACCACTGGAATTATAAAAAACAAGGCGTGAAGAGCAGTTGTGCCTTTTCGCAGTGAGGGAAAAGATAGCCATGCATCGGTACATGTTAAAATCAAAAATCCATCGCGTCGCCATAACAGAGGCTCACCTTGATTATGAGGGGAGCATTACCATCGATGAAACCCTCATGGAGGCTGCCGATATTATTCCGTATGAAAAGGTAAATATATATAATGTTTCAAACGGAGAGAGGTTTTCGACATATGTGATAAAAGGAAAACGGGATTCCGGGGTAATCGGTCTTAACGGTGCCGCAGCCCGGAAAGGTTCGCGGGGAGACCTTATCATCATTGCCAGTTATGTTGCCGTCGATGATAAAAAGGCACGTCATTGGACGGCACAATGCGTTTTTGTTGACGAGAACAATAAAATAAAATAGTTAAACTACCAGAGCATCGATCAAGGGGTGAAGATGTAGTGTCTTCACCCCTTTTAAATTGCTGTTGAATATATGGTGTCTTTTTGTTAGGGTTACGGTCGCTTCATCAAGTTGAACGTGATAATGATCTAGTGCACAATGAAAAAAGCTATAAAAAATATATTTCTGACGGGAATTATTGCAATTATCCCGATTGGATTTACCATCTATATCATTTATTTGATGATAAAAATGATGGATAATCTGCTCAGGATCATTCCACCGAGATTTCACCCCGACCAGCTCCTGCCCTTTCACATACCGGGACTGGGTGTTATCTTTACATTGATTCTGATTTTTTTAGTGGGGCTTATCGTTAAGAGCTACATCGGGAAAAAGGCTGTTGATCTCGGCGAATGGGTTCTCGGGAAAATTCCCTTTGTCAGCGGAGTCTACAATGCCCTCAAAAAACTTGCGGAAACAATCTTTTCAGATAAAAGTCAGAGTTTCAGGCGGGTTGTGCTGATCGAGTATCCCCGCAACGGGTTGTATTCCGTTGCTTTTGTTACCGGTGTATCGAGGGGAGAAGTACAGACAAAGACGGAAGATCTGATGTTGAACCTCTTCGTGCCGACGACGCCGAATCCGACTTCGGGATTTTATATCATGGTACCTGAGGGTGATGTGATCAACCTGAACATGACGGTAGAGGAAGCATTTACGTTGATCATGTCCGGTGGCATCGTAACTCCGTCGGACAACAAACGAAAAATAAAAAGTGAATAATGCTACATGCCGTGGAACGAGGGAAACCACCGCATCGTAAAAGGAGAAAAAATATGCAGATAACATCAGAAGGCATCAAGGTAGGACATCCTGACATCGTAGCCGATTCGATTGCAGCAAATATTATTGCGGAGATTCTCGATGGTGAGCAAAAGATCGGCATGACAGTCGATTCCATGCCTCATTGCGGCCTCGAAGTCTTTTTGGGAAAAGGCTTCTGTATCGTCGGAGGAGAGGTGGCGACGAGGATCTATGTCGACATTGAAAATTCAGTGCGACAGACCGTCCTTTCATTGGGATACAACGATTCAGCCGTCGGCTTGAACGGGAACTCCATGGGGATCTTTAATGCAATTATTCCCCAGTCTCCCGATATCAATATCGGAACACGGGCGGATCTCGGAAAGCACAAGGAAATCGGTGCGGGAGATCAAGGCATCATGTACGGGTATGCAATTGATGAAACGCCGGAACTCCTGCCGCTTCCCTTTGTTCTGGTCAACAGGATGATGAGGACATTTGAAACGTCGAGAAATCCAATATTTGCTCCCGACGGCAAGGGACAGATCACTGTGGATTACGACGACAACATGAAACCCCTGCGGGTTACAAAAGTACTCATGTCAAATGCCATTGATTATAGACATATCGGAGGCCACAGCAGAGAAGAGATTGAAGAGATTGCACGAGTTCAGGCATTTGAGTGCCTTGGCGAATGGGTCGACGATAAAACGGAATTTCTCTTTAACCCCACCGGTGAATGGCAGGCGGTTAACTCATGCAGTGCCGCCGATTCGGGTGTAACCGGACGAAAACTTGTATGCCAGTTTTACGGTGCATATCCCGGTGCACAACTCGGGGGTGGCGCTGTCGTCAACAAATCACCGGAAAAGGTCGACTGCTCAGCCGCATTCGGATCGCGATATGCTGCCAAGAATGTCGTCGCAGCAGGTCTGGCGACCAAGTGTTCCGTTCAGCTCGCTTATGCAATCGGTGTGGCAAAACCCATGTCAGTCTATGTGAATACCTTTGGTTCGGGAGTGATGCCTGACTCACAGATCGCAGCAATAATTGAAGAAGTTATCGATTTTACTCCGAGAGGAATGATCGAGCGGTTCGATTTGCTCAACGGTGATATTTATCGGAAAATACCCACGACCTTGTTTATGGACGATTATCCATGGGAGAAAACAGACAAGGTAAAAGAACTGAAAAAAGCAGCTGGCGTTTAAAAAAATCGAGATCCGAAATCGTAAAAACGGCAAAGAAACGATTGGTGGTTTAATTTATTGTGAAACTTTGTCCTCCGAGTTTCGGATGTATATGTGCATTTATAGCGAAGAATTGTATGGAACTTAAAATAATCAGGAGTTGATAATGGATTACGACATTAAGGATATTGGCCTTGCCGACGAGGGCAGGGATAGTGTTGCCTGGGCCAATAAGAGTATGCCCGTTCTGAACAGCATTAAAGATAGATTTGCGAAGGAAAAACCACTGAAGGGTCAGAGAATTGGTGCCTGTCTTCATGTTACGACGGAAACGGCAAGCCTCATGGAGACATTGAAGGCGGGTGGAGCAGAGGTTTTCCTCTGTGCGTCAAATCCGCTCAGTACACAGGATTATGTGGCCGCATATCTGGTCAAATATCATGACATCCCTGTATTTGCAATTAACGGCGAGGATACCGATACCTATTACAGTCATATCAAGGCTGTTCTTGATTCGAAACCAACCCTCACGATGGATGACGGTGCCGATCTCGTTTCAACGATTCATTCCGAACGCCGGGAACTAATCGAAGGCATTATCGGAGGAACGGAAGAAACGACAACGGGTGTCATTAGATTGAAAGCCATGGCGGAAAAGGGAGTCCTGGCATTTCCCCTCATTGCCGTTAATGACGCAAACACCAAACATATGTTCGATAATCGTTACGGTACCGGACAGAGTACGATCGACGGGATTATCCGGGCAACGAACCGATTGATCGCCGGGTCGGTATTTGTTGTCTGTGGTTACGGATGGTGTTCCCGTGGTCTTGCCATGAGAGCTTCCGGTATGGGTGCAAACGTCGTCGTTACGGAAGTTGATCCGCTGAGGGCGCTTGAGGCAGTCATGGACGGGTACAGGGTTATGCCGATTGCGGAAGCTGCGAAAATAGGAGATTTCTTCTGTACTCTTACCGGCGACATCAACGTGATACGCAAAGAGCATTTTCTGACCATGAAAGACGGGGCCATCGTTTCCAACTCAGGCCATTTTAACGTGGAACTCGATATCGAAGGGTTGCGCGAAGTAGCCGAGTATACCGGGCGGATCAGGGAATATATCGACGGATACAGACTCGAGAGCGGGCGGAATGTGTATATTCTTGGCGAGGGACGATTGGTCAATCTTTCCGCAGCGGAAGGGCATCCCTCAAGCGTTATGGACATGAGCTTTGCCAACCAGGCACTTTCCTCGGAATACCTCGTACGGAGCGGCGACAAGCTGGAAACCATCGTTTACAGTGTTCCCGAGGACATCGACAAAGAGATCGCCCGATTGAAGCTGGAATCCATGGGCATTGCTATCGATACGCTGACACCGGAGCAGGAAGTCTATTTGCACTCTTGGGAGATGGGAACGTAACAAACAAGACTTTGCATTTCGGGTTTCACGATGCTCCTTCATGGGGATGTGAAACCCGATTTTTTTAATATGATGAGACGTCCTTCTCAAGAGTCGGTGTAAAAGTCTTTAAAAAACTGCGACGGTCCACCGCCCTGCTCATGTTTTCACTTTCATAAACAGATATAGTGCTCCTGCTCCGAAGAGAGTGTTTGCCGTCCACGCGGCGACAAGCGGCGGCAATGATCCTGAACGGCCGAGCGACAGGGCAAACCCATAGACAATCCAGTATGAGAAACCGATAATAATTCCTATGGCAATGCTCTGCGAGATCCCGCCGCTCCGCTCCGACTTGGACAGTGAAAAGGAAATACCGATAACGGCAAGAATGACGCTGACCAGAGAAAAAGCAATTTTCCCATGGGCATCCGCTATGTACCGGGTTGCATCGTAGCCTTCTGAGTGAAGTTTCTTAATATATTTCCGTAATTCAAAATATCCCATCTCCTCGGTATCCTTTTGAACAATCATAAAATCGGCGGGCGTTTCGGGAAGATCGATAACGGTGGAATCGAATCGCTCCAGGATCGGAAGGCTGTTCGGAGGAAAGGTGGTGATCAGTCCGTCGTAGAATATCCATGTATCGTTGCGCCAGACGGCTTTTGCAGCGTCGATTCGTTTCGTCAGATTCATCTCGTGGTCGAGATAGTTGATTCGTATTCCCTTAAGTGTGCCTGCCTCCGGATCGAACATGTTGAAATTGTATATACCGTCCTTACCCCTGAACCAGATCTGGTTTCGTTTGAACGCACCAATATGTTCCTTTTTTTGAATCTCGACAAGCTTAATATACTTTGCCTGCTGATTGGTATGGGGGGTGACAAACTCGTTGAGAAAAAAGGAAACCATACACATAAGAACAGCGAAAATGATGATTGGATAGGATGTCCGATAGAGACTTACGCCATTTGCCTTCATGGCAATGATTTCACTGTTTTTGGAAAGGATCCCGAATGTCAGAAGTGACGAAAGCAAAATAGCAACGGGAATCATTAGAGAAAGTATAAAAGGGATTTGATATGAAAAATAGAGCACTATCTGACGCAACGTGGCATCTTTGCTGATAAAATAATGTATTCGTTCAAAAAAATCTACAACGAGATACAGGCCGATGAGGGAAATGACGATTAACATGAAGATATTGAAAAACATTCCGATAACGTAGCGGTCGAGTGTTTTCATGTCTGCTGTACTCTCAATATTGATTATTGCCGGTTCTTATATTGTAATAAGATCATTCAAATGATTACTGCCAGTTGATTGCGATCCAGTTATAACCTCTCCACATTGCTCACGATATGAAGATGAAGTTCGGATGTACTTGCACGCAATGCTTGTAGATTCATTTGGTTTTTTTCCGCCACAACATTTTAAATTTTATGATGCCTTTTTCTATGGGCTTTGTAATAAAATCAAAGGTAATCGGTTTTTCCTTGACCGCCATGATGAACAAGACTAAGCCGATAGTTCCAAGGATGACATTCGGAGCCCATGTGCCGATGACCGGAGAAATTATCCCCGTTTCACCGAGGCCTTCACCGCCGAGTTGCAGGACATAATACACCATGATAACGAGGAGGCCGATGGTAAAACCCCGAGACTTTCCCGAACGGACCTGTCCGATACTCAGAGGAAGTCCCAACATTGCGAATACGATACATGATAAGGGAATCGAAAACTTCTTATTAATTTCGATGATGAGTTCCCGCTTTACAGTACTTGCCGAATCAAGCTTTTTCGTCCGTTCCAGCAACTCCTGAATATTCATCTCCCCGGCCTTTTTGTCGGCACCCGTTCTGTCCTTTTCCATTGAGCCCGATAAATCGAGATTAACGTCGTATGAATTGAAATCCATGCGTTTATACGTTTTGAGATTTGAATCGACACTGTGAGTACTGCCGTTTTTTAGGCGTAATGTTACCTTCATTGACGCGGGATTTGACACGAGGTACCCTTTTTCAGCGATAATTGTTGTCGGATCTTTTGCGAGGCGATTATCTGAAATAAAAACTCCTTCCATATAGTCGCCATGAATCGGTATCTTGTCAGCGTAAAGTACGAGTCCCTTAAAGTCGTCATTAAACACCTTTTCTTTTATACCGATACTGGCCTTTTGCTTGGCGATGGCATACAGGAGATCTCTTGTTGCGGTATTGCCGTATGGGACAAAATATAATCCTATTAAGGTGGTTAGCACTGCCATGAGAATTGAAGCTCCCATGATAGGCACCATGATACGATAAATGCTCATTCCTGCCGATTTCAACGTGGTGATTTCATTATCCGCCGACAACCTTCCAACGCCGATCAGTATAGAGATGAGAAGTGAAATCGGTACAGTAATAAGTAAAAAAGGCGGCAAAAGATACAACACAAGACGTGATATGTCGATGATGTCGACCCCTTTGTTGATCATCAGGTCCATCAACTGGAGAATTCTTCCCATGAGCAGGACGAACGTCAGGATGAACAGGTTCATAATAAAAGGGAAAAATATTTCTTTGAAGATGTATCTATCGATAATCCTTACCATTTAAACACGTCCGACATCCTGCCTTTTAAATAATGATCAACCATATACTACCTGTGATAATATTGCAATTGTTCAATAATTGGGAATAAACCGGTCATATGTAATCAGGCCTTTGAAAGAGTCCCAACATGAGGCTGTTAAAATATCAAGATGCAAGGCGCCCGAAATATTGAGGAGAGAATCGTACTTATAGGTACGTCGGAGCGAAGAAGAATGAGGGTAATCCCGACGTGTCGGGACAGATGGGCATTTTTCAACAGCCTCTTACTGTGAAATGGGTTGATCATTATTGACCTGGCAGTTCAAATCTGCTACATCGTTTGAACCGGTTATGATAATTATGAACTAGTTAAAATATCAGGAGATATGCCGTGATTGATCTTCACACACATTCCATTTTCAGTGATGGTGTTTTGATTCCGACCGAACTTGCCAGGCGGGCGGAAGTGGCCGGGTATCGTTTCATTGCCATTACCGACCATGCAGACCATTCCAATATCGATTTCATCATTCCCCGGATTCTGAAGGTCTGTGAAAAGATATCATCAGCCTTTTCGATCAAGGCCATTCCAGGAATTGAACTCACTCATGTCCATCCGGACCACATATATGAGCTGTCAAAGACGGCACGGTCACTCGGGGCGCGAATTATTGTCGTTCACGGCGAAACCATTGCGGAACCGGTCATGCCGGGTACCAACATGGCAGCTGTTAATGCCCCTATCGATATTCTAGCCCACCCGGGACTGCTGTCTGAGGAAGAAGCAAAGCGTGCTGCGGCAAATTCTATTTGTCTTGAAATATCAGCGCGAAAAGGACACAGCCTGACCAATGGACATGTCGCGGGCCTCGCAAGAAAATATAAGGCAAAGCTCGTATTGAATACGGACAGTCATGCTCCGGAAGATCTGGTGCCACGGGAGAGGGCCCGAATCATTGCAGCCGG
>CAZCGI010000075.1:0-7700 GCA_964498145.1 uncultured Syntrophaceae bacterium | reverse complement strand
ACCATCTGAGCCTTGAATCCTTGTAGGAATTTTTCAAGTTTATCGTGATGATATAAATTGTCACGTGCTTCCTTCACCATTACACGATTCCCGAACACCTGCGTCAGATAATCGCCGACGACGGGCGTACGGACAATCCTGCCGAGAAGGGGAATATGAACCGGATATCCCGCCGGATCGATAAGAACAAGTTTTCTCACCAGTTCGGGATGCCGTGCTGCGAAGATGACCGCAATGGCACCCCCCATGGACAAACCGACAAGGTCAACCGGGAAATCGACATTTAAGGCAGACAGCAGTTCAAGGAGTTGACGGTTATAAAGATTCTCGTTGTAGTCTACCCGAGGCCGGTCCGAATAACCTCGACCGTATAGATCGTATTGCAGGACGCGAAAACCCGCATCAACGAGGGCTGGGCAGGTATAATCCCACACAAAGGAAGATGCGGAAAAGCCGTGAACCAAAACAACAACGGAGCCATTATTGCGACCGGACCATTCATAACGAGTAAATCCATCGGACAATTTAATAAAACTTCCAGGCAGGACAGTCCGTGCTGTGTTATCCAGACGCATCGTCTCCCGATCGAATAAGAGATACGGAACGAACAGTACAATCAGCATGATAACAAGTGTCGCCACGACCGTAGCCAGAGATTCCATACAGTGCCCCTTTCTTTAGCGGTCATATCTCTCATACTGAACGAACTGTCATTTATCATACCTGCCCTGATGATTGATGTAAATCAATTATCTCATAAACAACAATTGAAATATTCCACGGAAAGAAAGTATAGTACCTGTAAAGCAGGTGCTAATTTCAATATTGTCATATATCAAACAACATCAGGGAGGTTAGACATGAGTGACAAAGAAAAGATCATCATTGATGCGATGAAAGAAGCGGGGAAACCGATGAGACCGGGGGACATTGCAGAGAAGGCTCATCTGGAAAAGACCGAGGTATCAAAAATTATCAATAAACTGAAAAAAGAAGGGAAGATAACATCTCCTAAGCGATGTTTCTACGCGCCGGTCGACGGCTGAAACATCTTTGACGGCGTGGAATCATCATTCTGTTGTTTAATGGACATAACAGAAATAACCGTAAAAACAGCGCTGGTCAGATCAAAAATTCCAGGGGTGGACTTTGTCATTAACCCTTATCTGGGATGCGGACACGGATGCCGATATTGTTATGCCGCCTTCATGACCAGATACTCCCATCACCATGCCCGGTGTCCGTGGGGATCGTTTGTAGAAGTTAAACACAACATTCCGAACGTTCTTCACGGGGAACTCTCCCGAAAGCGAAAAACAGGCACCGTTATGATGTCAAGTGTCTGCGATCCTTATCAGCCGGTGGAGCAAAGGTACAGGCTCACCCGCCGATGCATCGAGATCCTTAAGGAATTCGGTTGGGGAATAGACGTCCTGACACGGTCTCCACTGGTAACGCGGGATATCGATCTTCTGTCCGCCCCACACGCTGTCTCGGTCGGCGTCACAATCCCCACGGACAGCGACCATGTCCGAACGATCCTGGAACCTCACTCACCCTCAATTAACAGCCGGTTAGCTGCATTGAAGCAGATGCATGAAGCAGGCGTTGATACATGGGTATTTATCGGCCCCATGCTTCCCATGAATCCCCGACGTCTCGGTGAAGCAATCGAGCCGTACGTGAATCACGTTCTCATTGACTCACTGAACTATCAGAACAAAGTGCGGAGCATATTTCTGAAAAACAACTGGGGGTATGCCCTCACAGACAAATATGCCCATGACACGGCCGATGAATTGATCCGCCTGTTGGGACATCGGGCGGAGCGGGTATAGAACCGTGTCTTTTAATTTTGACATTGACATGTCGCCGATGAAACCATACAACTATATCACAACAGCTTCAGGAAATGATCGGGAGGTGCCCGCGAAATGATCAAGGTTTCCACTAAATATAAGAAGAGAAGAAACAATACTATCTATACCGTTATACTGATGATCATGATTCTTTTTCCCGCTTTATTGCTCTGTTCCTGTGCCCGGGTTCCCCTTTACAGCGTCGATATACAATACAGCCCGCCACTTGACAAAATCAGGCTGGCGGAAACGTCGAAGAAACTCACCATAACAGTGGCGAAATTCAACGACCTGAGAAAAGTAGAAGATAAAATGATCATCGGCAGGGTCATGCAGTCCGGCAAATCGCCGATCCCGATATTTCCCAAGTTTCATATCCCCTCCGTCACGGTAACCCGTGCCATTAAAGACTATGTGAATAGATCGGGATATGCGGTGGCAACCGGCACGCCCGACTGGAACCTATCAGATGATACCATTGCAAAAGAATGGGGTGATATCGTCATTGGCGGGGACATCCATGAATTCGAACTCATCTGTGTTAAGGAGAGGCCCATCATAAGATACAAGGCACATGTCAAATTGACCGCCGTCTTCGCCGATGTGACAAAGCAGGAGACAAAATTCAAAGTTAATGTGGAAAGCAGTCCCTCTCTCGACCATGTTCGATTTACCGAAGGGAAAATGGCCGAGGTCATCAACGATGCCCTGGCGGCTGCCGTCAATAAAATATTTGAGAATGAACAGGTCAATAAAAAACTCAGGGAAATCTCGAACGAAAAATAATACCGGTAATTCAAGGGAAGCGTATCGTTAAGTATTACGCTTTCCGAAGGTCCGAAAGCCGACCGCAAAGGTTCGGGCACTTCAATTGCCTCCGCATTTTTGCATTGACGATGTCTTCGAAAGTGCTTTATAATCATTTTCACTG
Source organism: uncultured Syntrophaceae bacterium (assembly GCA_964498145.1). Lineage (GTDB taxonomy): Bacteria > Desulfobacterota > Syntrophia > Syntrophales > UBA6807 > DSDU01. The sequence continues at coordinate 4,910 of CAZCGI010000075.1, read as the reverse complement.
AAATTTCCACTCCATGCACATCAACTCCCAAATCGATGCAGCAGCGACACAACCGATATCACCACTTGTAATCACTCAGTCTGACACCCGAGCACTGGTAACCGGAATTGAAAGACAAAGTTTTCCTTCCGGTCTGAAGAAAACATCGAACGATTCACCTCCGGTGAAAACAAGTCAAACGAGAAATACCTCCAGTTCAGAAGGAAATGCACACCGCCCGAAGGTAAAGATAAACGGTAACGGTACGACAGACAGGCCGGATACCTTCGCAGGCAAGACACAGCTTTATACATTCTTACGGTAGCGGTACGACGTAACCTTCGAGATACCGGTACCGTCACCAAACAAGGAGGGACGTTATGTTACAGATGGCAGCATTAATGAAACAGATCTCGATTACGATTAATAACGAGATCGGCTCGTTGGACAGAATGGCAGGATATCTGGCAGATCGCGGGATTAATATCGAGGCAATTGCCGGCTATGAAATCGAGGGAGAAAACAAGGCAAAAATTATGTTCATTGTCGACGATGCCGTTCGTGCAGTCGATGCATTGCGGGGAAAAGGCATCAAGCCGGTTGAGGAAAAAGAGGTTATTATGATTGAACTCGACAATAAACCGGGTGCATTAAAGACCGTAACGAATTTACTCGCACACAAGGACGTGAACATCAGGTATATTTACAGTACAAGCAACTCAGCAACAACGCCGGTAAGAGTTATCCTGGCAACGAGCAACAACGAAAAGGCATATATTTCTTTGAAGAAAGCCGCAACGGCATAGCTGCGTATTGTCAGGAATAGAATTACAGCGGTGCCGGAACCTTGGTCTGTATCGTGCCACAATGACCTCTTTGGACTAATCCGGCTCTATCAGAAATGGTCACGTGTCGTCTTAAATGATCCGGCAGGTGTATCTTTTCAATTAATCGGATTCACGCGACATCCGAATGGGCATGGGGATATCCGCCACCGGGGTGAATGTGCACATGTGAGTGGGCAGCCTTTTGATCCGTGAGGTTGAGCGACCCGTTGCGCAGACCATAGAGCGATCCGGTAGTCTTGGCAATAAAATCCATGTCGTGCGATGTAATGATGCTGGAGACATTGAGTTCATTCAGGACGTTAATAATTCTCTGTGCCGTCGTTTCATCGAGACCGGCTGTCGGCTCGTCAAGAATGAGAACCTTCGGTCTCATGGCAAGGACCGTAGCGAGGGCTACCAGTTTTTTTTCTCCCTGTGACAGACGATAGCTGATCCGGTTTTCGAACGAATCGATGCCGAGCATTGCCAGGGTTTCTCGAACGATGGTCCGTGCCTCATCGGGGCTCTTGCCGAGATTCAGCGGACCGAATGCCACATCCTCCATGACGGTAGGACTGAAAAGCTGATCGTCCGAATTCTGAAACAGCAGACCGATTTGCTGTCTGACACGGCGAAAGTCTTTCTCATCACACACCGGCTTTCCGAAAATCTCCATGTCTCCCGATGTGGGCTTCAGAAGCCCCATGATGATATAAAACAGGGTTGTTTTACCACATCCGTTCGGTCCGATAATGCCAATTCTCTCACCCTTATTAAGCGTGAAATTCACGTCGGAGATTACCGTATTCCCTCCGGGATAGCTAAACGAAATGTTATTAAGTGTTATAATATTATCCGACATTTAACACCACCATTCCAATAAGGCAACACAATGCGGCGACTGCTGCGGCCGCATCATGCATGTGAAAATGGTCCGTACCCAGGTGATGAAAGGTTCCGTTAAATCCCCGGCACAGCATAGCGGAGCGAACTCGATTTCCCCGTTCATAGCCATTGATCAGAAGCATACCCACAAGATACGCATATGAGCGATACGTATGAATGTTTGTTCCGGGCGAAAAACAGCGAATTCGCATGGCCTGATGGATCCTATTGTGTTCCTTGGCGATTTCGTGGGCATATCGATAGGTAAAAAAGAACAGATAAACCAGCCGGTCAGGCAGTTTCATCCACGACAGGACACGGACGATTGATGTGACCGGTGTAGATGCTCCCAGTGCCATCATCATCAAGATGATAGCATTTGACCGGAGGGTCAGCAGACCGGCATAGACAACACCCTCATGCGAAGCAGTGATGCCCCACAGAGAGAATGCCGTTTTTCCGGGGATGGTAATGGGCAAAAACAACCAGAGCAGAAACATGAAGAGGTTGACGACAGCGAGGCGCCGGAAAAAATTCCGCCATGAAATCCCTGATATAAGAACAGAGATAACGGAACATATAAGTGCCAGGATAATGGATGGCACATGAGTCAGCAGTGCCACGACGACCGAATACGCCAGCACTGCGATCACTTTAACGCGAGGGTCGATTCGGGTGAGAACAGACGTATGTTCAATTCCGTATGCTTCCGGAATAATCATGGCGCTCCCTGCCGTTTACACCTGAAATAGAGGATAATACCGAAGATTCCAAATATATATCCGATACCGCCGAACACTTCAGTCATGGACGGTCCTTTTCGGTTCATTGCCAGAATCGAATCAATAACCGGTCTTAGTTTTCGCTCGAGGGATTCGTCTATCATCGACCTGAGTTGTTGTTCTCTGATTCCCGTCGCTATCCTCGATTGCGACACGGCCGTACCTGCGTCTTCACGGACCTGTTTATCCGAATCGGAGACGGTACCTTTGTCTTCACAGCCGACGGATGCTCCGACGCCGGATGGTTTTCGGGCGGGAATCGTGAATCGTGCCTTGTGACCCATTGACGCAGTAAGAATAAGATTCAATTCAGTCTCGCCGGGAGCCTTGAAAACGAACTGTCCCTTATCGTCAGTTTTTCCTTCCAAAAGTTTCTTTCCGACGCCGTCGAAAACTTCTACCGGAGAGTTGATCGCCTTCCTGCCATCGCCAAAATATCCTTCAGCATAGACAGTATCGCCTTCCACATAGCCAAAGATCATAACCTTGTGAGCATCGGCGTGACGCGCCGTCACAAGAAGTATCAGAGACAACACCGTCATGACAATTATCCCATATCCAAGTCTCCTCATATTACACCTCGATCAATTCAGGTTTCACTGTTTTCAGAAATATAATGCTGAGTGCCGTCACCGTGCCTTCAATTATCATAACAGGAACATGGGCCGCCAGGATGACCTTCGCCGGTCCGAGAAAGCTCTTATCGTTATAGGCCAGAGAGACGGCAACCATGACGGCGCTCAGCGCAATAGAAAGAAAACCGCAGGTAAATCCTGCAACGACAGCTTTTGTCCGGTTCTGACTGACAACGAGATTGCGAAAAAGATAGAAACAGACAACGGCCGGCAGTGCCATATTAAGAGTATTGATCCCCAGCGTCGTAACTCCCCCGAACTGAAAAAGCAGGGCCTGCAGTGCCAACGCCACCAGTATGGCCGGAAAGGCAGCCCACCCGAGAAGAATGCCGACCAATCCATTCAAAACGAGGTGAACACTGGCAAATCCAATGGGCACATGGATCAGCGAAGCGACAAAAAAGGCGGCCGACAAAACTGCAACTTTCGGAAGATCGTCATCATCCATCTTCTTGATTCCAATGGCAACCCCCGCCGCTGCACAGGCAAATCCGGTAATCAGTATCGGGGCATTGAGAACACCTTCGGATATGTGCATGACATTATCTCACTTCATCTCGTAGAACTTGACCCAGATAACGGCTCCGATTTCGACATCTTTACCGTTGATCTTTTTATCATCCGTATTGAGAGCGGCAAATCCCCACCATCCCGGCTTCGGTGCGGCATAGGTGAAAACACCATTCCCATCGGCCTTGATGACCTGCGTTATCATACTGTCATTCTGTGCTGTATATTTTACACCATTACTTCCATTGTAGTGTTCAACCTCAACTTCGGCGTAAGGAACGGGCTTACCGTCCACTTTGACGATACCTTGAAATACATTACCGGCGTACTGTCCGAACGGTCTTGACAGGGGAACAATTTCAGTTTTGAGCCCGACTTCTTCATCCCACCCATCTTCCAGACCAAATGCCGAGATGATGACTTTTGTATAATGGACAATGTAGCAGTCTTCGGCGGGTTCCCAATAGGGCTTGGGTTCCATATAAAAAGTGTATACGCCCGGCCGCTTTATGCCGTATGTCGTTTTCCACGCTTTGCCTCCCATAATCGTCACGGGTTTTAACGTACCGAGCAGATCCTGTTTGCCGGCAGGGGCGAGAACGCCGAACGCGGCAGGTTTGTCGAGGTTCAATCCCTGCTTTTCAAAAGGATGGGCGAAGAGGACCTCGAGGTTCACATCTGATCCGTGACCGGGTTCAATGATCTGTTCCGCTGGAATAATCATGCCGAAATGGGCGCATGCCGTACCGACCATCAAAAACGAAAAAACAAGGAAAGACAGAAACATTATACCGAACCTATTCATACTAATCCTCCTTATAAGTGATTCTTTATCGTTGCACAATAGCAAGAATTTAATAATCGTGTTACTGCCATGCCAAAAAATAACACCGGATCTTCCGGTGTACAATACTTCTCATCAGTGCAGCAATTCAGCGTATGACGACAGTGCAGCAATCAGCTCCCGGAGTTCATCGTGTGATCCATTGACCGGAGTCTCTTTTCCGAACAGGTTTGCCTCCAGGATTTCTCTTGAATATTTCATCGTCCCGACAATAGTCACATTTTCACCTGTCAGGGTCTCCCGGAGAACGGATTCGCTCATCGCATCGACTTTACTCAGAACAACCCCGAAGGGCTTTTCGGCCTCATGCACCATTGTTTGTATTTTCTTCGCCAGATTGATCGAATCACGGGACGGATCGATCAGTGCGATGATCACATCAACACCCTCTATCAGTCCTCTTCCGAAATGCCCAATGCCTGCCACCGCATCAACAAAAATCCATTCA
>CAZCGI010000074.1:0-7728 GCA_964498145.1 uncultured Syntrophaceae bacterium | reverse complement strand
TCTTACTCTCCAGCTCGTCAGCGGCTGACTGAAGAAACTCCCCCACTTCTTTGACGTCGTATCCTCTGAAGCGAACTTTAAATTGGTGATTCCTGATATCTTCGGTTTCCAGTCCCATAGTTTGCTCTTCCATGCTTCACACTCCCCCCTTCTCTATTTAAAATATATAGCGAGCTGATACAGACTCTTGATTAAAAAGGCCTGAAGAAACACAATGGCCAGAATGACAATGATCGGGGAAAGATCAATCCCGATGTTTCCGAAAGGAAGCCTTTTGCGAATCTGGTACAGAACCGGCTCGGTGACGCGGTAGAGAAACATAACAATAGGATTGTAGGGATCGGGATTAACCCACGAAAGAACCGCTCTGATGATGATAATCCAGATGTAAATCGTAAGACCGATATCAAGAAGTCTTGCCACCGCTTCAATAAAATTTCCCACTACGAACATGACCGCTCCTGATTGTGTATATGATTTATGTTTAAATAATTATTGCAAGGTTAAAAGTCAAGGGGTATATTTTCAACTCCAAACTGTAAGGATCGGATATTCGGCCGATCCGAAGATTTTCATCTGCATATCAATTACCGGAAATACTGAATCGCCACAATAAGGAGGGGCTTATAATCATGTTTAAGGGGAAAAAGATCGGCATCATTGGGGGCGGCAACATGGGAGAAGTGATTGCTGCCGGAGTCGTTTCAACCGGCCTTGTTCCGGCAATCGATCTTACTGTCACCGATGTCGTAACCGACAGATTGGACTATCTGAAAAAAAAATACTCCATAAGCATCACAACGGATAACAAAACAGCAGTAAAAACAGCGGATATCGTCATACTGGCAGTAAAACCGCAGGCTATGGGAAACGTTCTGTCGGAACTGGCACCCGCCGTCACCAAAACCAAGCTTATTATTTCAATAGCTGCGGGCATCCCCACTTCATTCATTGAAGGTTATGTGAAGAAGGGAACCCGGGTGATCCGGGTCATGCCCAACACTCCGGCACTCATCGGTGAAGGTGCGGCGGCACTTGCCGCCGGCAACGCCGCCTCCGAAAATGATCTTGCACTGGCCCGGAAGATTTTCGACTCCGTCGGTCTGACCGTTATTGTCAACGAGGATCTCATGGATGCGGTTACCGGGCTAAGTGGAAGCGGACCGGCTTATGGCTTCATAATTATCGAGGCACTGTCCGACGCCGGTGTTAAGATGGGATTGACCCGTGACGTTGCGCTGAAACTGGCTGCACAGACAATGGCGGGCGCGGCCAAACTTTGTCTCAAGGGAGACAGACATCCCGGTCAGCTCAAGGATATGGTGACATCACCGGGAGGCACGACAATTGCGGGGATCAAAGCTCTCGAAGACGGCAAACTCAGGGCAACGCTCATGGAAGCGGTGGAAGCGGCAACGCTTCGTTCAAGGGAACTGGGAAAATCGAAATAGATGATACGACGGCGCTCCCGCATGAAAAACTGTCATGTCGGGAGTGCCCTGTTTTTATGAAAATCTGAATATATCAAAAAACCTGATTTTACGTTTGTCCTTGAGATTGTCTTCTTTCCGGTCCTCTGATTGGCCCGGTTCTTTCGGCAGACCTTTGGGAATTTCCTCCGGATGATCCGGCGCTTGAACCATTTCTTCCGTTACTGTGACAGTCTTTTGTTCCTCCTGCGGGGGCTGCGACTTCGGTCTTCGCCTTCTGTAGTTTCGTTTCTTCCTGACCGACTCCTTCTTCTGGGTTCTTCCCTTTTCTTCATCAAAAACGCCGGTAATGCTCACCAGCTCATTGTCACCTTCTGACAAGTTTTCCGTTGCAACCTCCCGTTTCACAACTTCAAAACGGCTTTCACCCCAGATCAGATCACGGTTGCCGGAGATATGAATGGATATGCCGTACATTGCTTCGAGCTTGCTGAGTTCCGCACGTTTCTGGTTCAGTAGGTAATCATTTACTTCATAGGGAAGAGAAACGTTTATCGCAGCATAATTTCCTTTAACAGCTTCCGATTTGATTCTTCGATAGGTATTGAGAGCTATGTACTCCATGGACGGGCGCAACCCGGTCCCGCCACAATGAGGACATGTGGTGTGGCTGATCTCCTGGATTGTCGATTGTTTACGTTGACGCGACAGTTCAAGCATTCCGAATTTCGATATTTTAGAAAGCTGAATCCGGGCCCGATCGACACTCATACTCTTTTTAAAGGCCTTTTCCACGGCATTATTGTGTTTAGATTCTCTCATATCGATATAATCGATCACAATGAGCCCCCCCAGATCCCGCAAGCGGAGTTGTCTTGCTATTTCCTCGGCCGCTTCGAGATTCGTTCGGAAGGCCGTTTCCTCGACATCTTTTCTGCTGGATCCGCGACCGGAATTGACATCGATGGTCGTCATAGCTTCCGTCGGCGTAATGATAAGGTATCCCCCCGATTTCAGTTCCACCCGTTCCCGATAAATGGCCTCGATCTGCTCCTCGATGCGGTATCTGTCGAAGATGGGAGTCTCTTCCTTATACTGTTTGATCATTTTTACATTTCTCGGGGACACAATTTTGAAATAGTTCCGCATCTTCCGATATGTGTCGATATTATCTACGAGAATATCCGTCACATCCGATGTAAAATAATCTCTCAGTGATCGGACGGCAAAATCACTTTCCTGATATACCAGTGCCGGTGCCTGAGTCTTTTCGGCCTTATTCCTGATATCCTTCCACAGGCGCAGCAATATCTGATAGTCCCGAAGCAGTTCCTGTTTTGTCCGATTCACCCCTGCCGTCCGAACAATGAAACCCATTCCTTCTTTCTCGGTAATCTTGTCCACCATTTCCCGGAGCTTCTTCCGATCCGCTTCGCTCTCAATCTTTCTCGATATGCCGATATTTCGCTTGCTCGGCATGAGAACAAGGTATCGACCGGGCAAGGATACCTGCGTCGTCAACATTGCGCCCTTGTGGTTCTTCGCCTCCCGGGCCACCTGAACGAGCATTTCCTGACCAATGGCAAGGATGGGTTTATCTTTCCCTTTTCCTGTATTTTCCTCAGTACTCTTCGTTGTGAAGTACTCGGGAATCACGTCATGGAGAGGCAAAAATCCATTCTTATTGCTCCCGAAATCGACGAACGCAGCCTGGAGACCACGTTCAACCCGTCGAACGATTGCCTTGTAAATATTTCCCGTCGTCGGCTCCTTCACCGACATCTGGACATTATATTCAACCAGTTTGCCGTTTTCGACAATGGCCATTCTGCTTTCTTCTTCGTCAATCGTATTGATTAATATTTTCTTTGTCATCATAGAACCTCAGATAAACAGACTCACATCTCCCTTACCTTCTCTGATTACTTCAGGGGCCTCACCGATAAAACTGATGACACTCGACTCTTCAGGAACTATAACACCTCCATCAATAACCATATCAATGCGATGCTTGAATTTCTCTTCCATATCTATGGGATCACTCATAACTTCGTCTTCCCCGATCGTAACACTCGTACTGATAATGGGATGTCCCAGTTCTCTTACGAGTGCCAGGCATACGGTATTATCGGGAACCCTGATTCCAACCGCCTTTCGCTTCGGCAAAAGAATCTTCGGCACCAACCGCGATGCCTCAAGGATAAAAGTGTAGGGTCCCGGCAACAATCGTCTCATTATCTTATAAGCATAATTTGAAACGGAAGCATAATTGCTGATGTCTTTCAAATCGGCACAGATGATGCTGAATGGCTGTTTTTTACTCCTCTGCTTTATTTCGTAGATCTTTTCGATGGCTCGTTTATTGAAGAGATCGCACCCGATCCCATAAACCGTATCCGTGGGATAGATAACAATTCCCCCTTCATTAAGAATATCCACAGCTTTTCTTATCATGCGCATCTGTGGATTTTCGGTGTTAATTGATACTAACATATACTCTCGGCCTTTAATCCCCAAACACTATAGAACCACGCCGCAATCGAATTTTTGAGTGCAAACGATCGCTTCCATAAACCGGAAGCTGAATCATAGAAATATCAGAACTTTGCGTGAGCTATGCGAAACGAGGGAGGATAAAGGGGTACCGCACGAACAGTATCATTTACACTCCACTTTATTCCAAGGCCACTATCCAATACAGGTACTCACCGTTGCCATCGAACTTCCCCAAACGCCTTGGAATGTATCCCTATTTCGTAATAGTGTCAACTGTTTTTACCACCTCACTCCTTCGTCACAATGGCTATGAACACTCTATTTCTGGGCATTTCCCGTTCAGGTTCAATGCATATTCTTGACTTTCCCGATAAATTGCTTTAGATCAATGACGTTGCCGCATGATGTCAATCACTCAAAGTACAGCATAACAGGGAAAGGGGAAACAGTGTGAGGAATGAATCACGACGTTCTGCATGGCCTCCGTATACATTCTCATGGGTGAGACTGCTCATTTTAGGAATTATCATAATGGTATGTCCCGGATGTGCAACCACGGTTAAAGTCACCATGCTCCAACCCGCTCCGTACCATGAGGCATCAATAACGAAACGCATTGCCGTTCTGCCTTTTACAGGCCCCGGAGGGCAGAATTTCGCATCTGAACTCGAGGCTGTCCTCGCCAACATCTATATCCATGACAAACAATATTTTACTTTAGTGGATCGAACAGCTATCGACAAAACTATGAACGAACTGCAGCTTTCACTCAGCGGTGCAATTGATGAAAAGACCGCCGCCAGGGTGGGAAAGATGGTAGGCGCCGAGGCTATCTATACGGGTCTCATCTCACTATCTGACTGTTCCGACAGTTTTTACAAGCAACAGAGGAGAAGTTGTACAAAACGGGAAATATTATATGACAAATCCGGGAATGCCCGTGAGGGAAAGTGCCTCCGGTGGAGAACCTATAATGTTACCTGCAACAAAAGAACGGCAAACTTTAATTGTTCACCGAAGTTGATTGACGTCACCACAGGAAGAATCCTGTACTCCCGTAATATCTTGGGCGTTGCATGGGCCGCGGGGTGCGAAGACTCCAATCCGATTCCCGGCAAGGCCGAACTCATCGGACGGGCAAAGCACGATGCACTGAGTCAATTCCGCCTTGACGTGGCACCGTCTCCCGTTACCAGATCGATAGAACTCATGTCGTCGAAGAAAGGTATTACATCCAAGGAGGCGAAAGAAAAACTCAAGAATGGCATTGCCTATGCGGGTAAGGAACGGATGGACGCCGCTTGCGAACTATGGGAAGAAGCCCGGAGACTTGAACCCGAAGTCCCGTCAATCCTTTATAATCTGGGAGTCTGCGCGGAAAGTCAGGGTGACTTTGCACGGGCACTCGACTTTTACCGTAAGGCGGATAAGGCCTTAGGAAACCCTGATGACAATATAAACGCCGCCCTCAAAAGGGTTACAGCTGCCCTCAAAAGCAAGGAAAAGCTGGAAGAACAGCTGTCCGACCAGTGAAACCATTTAGTACACCGTTAAACTGCAACCTGTCGACTTGGAGCGTATCCTTACGTCTATTTTCATGAGCGCACAGATTACACGGGCAGATTACCGGACCCGTGTTTATTGTTGTTTTTTTCGTTTAACTTGCATATAATAGTAAACATCTGAGTCACCAATTATCTTGCCGCAGAACACTCTTTCATTTACTTTCATCCTATGGTGCAGGGTGAAAACAGCCTCGTAAACGTATCGCTTATTGATTGATAACGCCGATCGTCTGTATGGTTTATTGACCGCGATGCACTGCCATAAGAAACAATAACCCGCATTGCCGAAAGGAGGAACCGACGGTTTTACCGATAATGGTCAGTCCGGTACTGTCATTGTCGGTCCCCAGCGGCACGATGATTACGAAAGAGTATTGTCACGTCCATGAAGAAAGATGATTGCTCCGATGTTTGACAACAGCACAACAAATCGATAGCGGGAAGCGAGAACGATGAAAGGATTTATCAACGGCGTGTTCATCCTACATTTTCCGATTTTTTAACTACTGAAAGGGATTGTTACCATGAAAGAGCTGATCATTTATATCGCACGGGCCCTTGTTGATCATCCTGATGAGGTAAAGGTATTCGAGGTAGACGGCGGACGCACATCCATATTTGAACTGAGAGTCTCAAAGGAAGACATCGGAAAAGTCATCGGTAAAGAGGGTAAAACTGCAAAAGCAATGCGGACGATTATAAGTGCAGCAGCATCAAAGCTTCGCAAGAATTTTATTCTGGAAATCATGGAATGACTGAAATTATCGATGAGAACATCTCCGTCTTCTCTGGAGGCAGTGGTTTGCAATCGTAATTTTTTATATTAATTTTTTCATTAAGTTTTCACTTGTTGTTCGTCAAATTCATTTTCACCTGGTCCATGCCACTTTTTGATAAATCTACAGCTTGCTTCAGGCAATTCCCAAAATCACCCTTCGGGCTCAGACATTTGGAATTGCCGGTCGTTTGCTTCGCTGAGATTTGTTTGCAAAAAGCTCCATGTTGACCCGCTCAAATGATTTCTCGTATGGGCAACAGCCCTGTTATGATTGTCACTTGATGAATTTCCTTATCCTGACCCTCTGTTCCCGCACCTGTTTCATCCAATCCGGATCGTCAATCAGATACGTTTCAGCAAGGCGATTCCATTCATCTGCCTGAAGTACGTCCCCTTTGAGCAGCCATGCCTCCGCAAGATAATAATAATTCCTGCCGTTGCCCGGATAGATGCTCAACGCCCGTTCGAGAACGGTAATCGCATCATCGGGTCGACCACTCTCCAGAAGCATCCTTCCCTGTTCTGTGAACTGTAATGAAGCGATTGCCCGGGGATCTGATTTCATCTCCGCCGAGATCGGTTCTTCTGTCTTGACAGCGGGAGGTTCCTCAAGAGGTTCCGATGCCGGAGGAGGCATTACAGCTGTACATCCCGACAGGATTATACATAATGACAGCCATACCAACATGAACCATTTTATTTGTTTATAGAGATGTATGATCATATTTACATTCCTTTAATCATTCATTAGATCGGTTACTTTTACTTATGGAGGCGGCAGTATTCGCCGGGAACATTCGTGCTCAAAAATATTTCTTCTATCGGTTCAGGGCATTTGTTTCTCACTGCAAGCTCTCCACTCTGAGCACACACAGTCCGCTGCACGATACCGGATGGTTTTCTGAACCAGCCCCCTGATGCATACTGAGGTAGAGCCCTCATGAGTTCGGCCCATATGGGCAGTGCTGCAACCGAACCCTGGGCGTACACGGAGCTTCCATCATCAAATCCGACCCACACCAGGGCGAGGATATCGGGAGTATATCCGACAAACCATGCATCGCGGTAGTCATTGGTCGTACCCGTTTTGCCCGCTGCTGGAAATGTAATATTTCGCCACTTTAATGAGCGTGCGGTTCCCTCCTCAACCACACTGCGGAGAAGGGAATTCATCATATACGCCTTTTCCGGAGGAATAATCCTTTCAATTTTGAGGTGTCTCCGCTCAAGTATTTGGCCGTTCTCGTCAACGACGATCTTCATGGATACGGGATATGGCTGGACCCCATCGGCAGCAAACGTACAGTATGCTCTCGCCAGTTCAAGAGGAATCACCTCAAACGCCCCCAATGCAAGTGATGGTTGTGATTTCATCGGCGTTGAGAACCTAAACATGAGGGCCGTGTTAACGATGCGGTTTAATCCGACTTTCATAGCCAGAACAACCGTTGCCAGGTGG
>CAZCGI010000073.1:0-7775 GCA_964498145.1 uncultured Syntrophaceae bacterium | reverse complement strand
AATTGTTATCGTATTCTTCCTTTACATCTCGATCTAAACGCTAACAGCTGAAAGCTGAACGCTTCTCTTATCCCTTGATACACCCAACAGCCCGCAACCGGGCAACTTTTTTTGAAATACCTGCTTTATGCACAATATCCACAACCGAATCAACATCTTTATAGGCTTCGGGAATCTCCTCCTGCAGAGTACCTTTTCCCGTGGCCATGACGATAACGTTTCGATCCGCCATTTCGCGGGCGATGGATCTTCCTTTGCTCGCTTTTTTTGCCTGTGCACGGCTCATAACCCGCCCGGCGCCATGGCAGGTGCTGCCGAAGGTTTCGAGAAACGCCTTTTCAGTTCCCACCAGAACGTATGATCCCGTCCCCATATCGCCGGGTATCAGGACAGGCTGTCCCACAGGACGATACCGGTCGGGAAGGGCAGGGTGCCCCGGCGGCAATGCCCGGGTTGCTCCTTTTCGGTGCACGCAGACTTTTCTACTCTTGCCATCAATGACAAATTCTTCAATCTTTGCAATATTATGACATACATCATAGATGAGTCTCATACCAATATCACGAGGAGATTTTTTTAGCGCCCGTTCGAATGTCTCCCTGGTCCAATGCATGAGCATCTGGCGATTTGCCCAGGCATAGTTCGCGGCACAGGCCATGGCAGCGAAATACCGTCTCCCCTCGTTTGAATCGAGATAGGCACAGGCAAGCTGCCGATCCGGTAACTGAAATTCCAGCTTATCGATTTTTTTAACCATCCGGGCGAGGTAATCGTCGCAGACCTGATACCCAAGGCCTCGGGAACCGCTGTGAATGACCACGACAACCTGGTTCAGTTCCAGACCGAGGGCAGATGCGGCCTTTTCGTCAAATATTTTTTCAACAATCTCTATCTCGAGAAAATGATTTCCCGAACCGAGTGTCCCCAGTTGCTGTTTTCCCCTTTCAAGGGCTCTATCACTGATAACATCCGGATCTGCACCATCCATGACACCACCATCTTCAGTTGTGACCAGGTCATTGGTATCACCGAATCCGCGATTGACCGCCCATTGTGCCCCATCACGGAGAACCTTTTTCTCTTCGCTTACGGAAAGTTTAAGCTCCCCCTTGGAACCGACACCGGTGGGAATCGTTTGAAACAGCGATGCCACCAAATCATGGAGACGATCTTTAATGTCATCGAAAAAAAGACGGGTTGCCATCAGCCTGACGCCGCAGTTGATGTCATAGCCGACCCCTCCAGGAGAGATGATACCGTTATCGAGATCAAAGGCGGCAACCCCGCCGATGGGAAATCCGTACCCCCAGTGCATATCAGGCATAGCCATGGAATATTTGACAATACCGGGAAGATGGGCAACATTTGCTACCTGTTTCGGACTCTGATCCGAACCGATGCCGCCGAGCATTCTGTCACTGGAGTATATAAGACCGGGTACGCGCATCCCTCCCACCTGGGGAATTTTCCAGCGATAGTCGTCAATTTTTTCCAAGCGTATTTCAGACATCACAAATAATCCTGCCGTACCAGCCATGCTCGGTTCGTTCCACCTGAAGCATATGATAGGTTACTGCCTTGATTTCTGTCGTAATTCTGTGTTTTGTCTGATCAAACTGTTCGCCGATCGCCGTCCCGGTGACTCGACGACTGTTCATGGTATCGAGAGAAACATCTTTTACTAAGAGACCATCTCCGTTATACAAATAGAGCATTTCACGGAGAAAATTGATAAAGAGATCTTCCCAGTCCGATCCTTCGATATCGAAAAAACGTTTCGTTACTGGTTCCACCTGACTGATGTCAGTCATTGTATCGAACAGGGCAAAGGTAGCATTAGCAAACAATTCCCGTTCATCAGCCCCATAGACTTCAATACCTAGATCCGCCGTATGATCGAAAACTGTATATCGCTGCTGGCCGTTCCGGATTACCGGTTTCATGGTGCCTATCCCGACCTAGCTTTCTTCTTCCTGTTCCTCCTCGGGAACCGGGTTAACGATGTCATCGATGTCTTCCTGCTCTTCGCTTTCCCTCTCAGCGCGAGCCACACCGACCAGTTTTTCTCCCTCATCAAGATAGATCAGCCTGACACCCTGGGTACTTCGGTGGAGTTGTGAAATTTCACTGACCTGTAATCTGATGATCTTACCGCCGTTGCTGATCAGGATGACATCCTCATTGCCGGCCACCTGCCTGATGCCGGTGACAAAACCCACCTTGGGAACTGTTTTTAGATTGATCATGCCCTTGCCGCCGCGGCTCTGTTTACGGTATTCCGCCACCTCAGTCCGCTTGCCGTACCCGTTTTCCGAGATAGTTACGATGGAATTGCCGTCGCCGAGAATTTCCATTCCGACAACCACATCATCCCGGTCCATTCGAATTCCGGTGACGCCACGCGCCGTTCTCCCCATGCTTCTCACATCGGTTTCGTTAAATCTAATGGCCTTTCCCGTCTTGGTTCCGATGAACACATCCTGAGTCCCATCGGTAAGCTTTGCCCCAATCAATTCATCACCCTCATCGACTGCCAAGGCGATAATGCCGCCAATCCGGGGATTCGAGTATGCAAGAAGATCCGTTTTCTTAACGACGCCGTTCTTTGTGGAAAAGAATAAGTATTTTCCATCGACAAAATCCTTCACGGAAAGCACTGCCGTTACCCGTTCCGTGCTGGAGATGCCGATCAGATTGACGATCGCCTTTCCTTTGGCTGCCCGTCCGGCCTGTGGAATTTCATGAACCTTGAGCCAGTGCACTTTTCCCGTATTGGTAAAGCACAGAACATAGCTGTGAGTCGAAGCAATAAAGATACGCTCGACAAAATCATCTTCTTTGGTTCCCATCCCCATCTTACCGCGGCCGCCGCGACGCTGACTTCTATAGAGCGTCACGGGATTTCGCTTGACGTAACCGTGGTGCGATACGGTAACAACCATATCCTCTTCAACAATAAGGTCCTCAATGTTGATCTCGGCACTTGTCAGAACAATTTCCGTCCGTCGTTCATCACCGTATCGTTTTCGACAATCTTCTAATTCTTCAATGATGATATTGAGAACCTTCTGGGGATCGTCGAGAATACCCTGCAATTCAGCGACCAGGGAAACAACCTGGTTATGTTCTTCCTTGATCTTCGACTGCTCAAGACCGGTCAATCGCTGCAGTCGCATGTCGAGAATGGCCTTGGCCTGAATCTCGCTCAACCCGAATTCCCGTGTCAGGGCTTCGGCTGCTTCCTGGGGGTTCTTCGATGCCTTGATTGTTGCGATGACATCATCGATATTGTCCAGCGCTATAATAAATCCTTCCAGAATATGAAGTCGCTCCTTAGCCTTGTTGAGGTCATAAATCGTCCTTCTCGTAATGACTTCTTTTCTGAATCCGATGAATCGATCAAGGTACTGTTTGAGATTCATAACCCGGGGTTGGCCATCATCAATCGCCAGCATGATGATGCCGAAAGATGTTTCCATCTGGGTATGTTTATAAAGCTGGTTTAGAATGATGCCGGCAACTTCGTCCTTCTTCAAATCGATGACGATCCTCATACCTTCACGATCCGACTCATCTCGAAGATCAGAAATACCGGTAATTTTTTTATCTTTGACCAGGTCCGAAATTTTCTCAATGAGATTTGCCTTATTCACAAGGTAGGGAATTTCGGTAATGATAATACTTTCACGGTCACTTCGAGCATTTCGTTCAATCATTGACCGGGCTCGCACACGGATAATTCCTCGACCTGTTTTATATGCCGAAATAATACCCTCCCGTCCGTTAATAAAGCCTGCCGTGGGGAAATCCGGCCCTTTAATATGTTTCATAAGTCCATCGATATCAATTTTGGGGTCGCTAATCAGTGCGGTAATTCCATCGACAAGCTCACCAAGATTATGCGGTGGTATATTGGTGCTCAATCCAACGGCGATGCCGGACGATCCGTTAAGGAGCAGTGTTGGTATTTTTGATGGAAGAACGACCGGTTCTTCCAGTGACTCATCGTAATTTGGAATAAAATCCACCGTATCTTTATCCAAATCAGCAAGAACTTCCTCACATATGCGTGACATCCGTACTTCTGTGTACCTCATTGCCGCCGCAGAATCGCCGTCAACGGAACCGAAATTCCCCTGTCCGTCAATCAGAGGATATCGCATGTTAAAATCTTGGGCCATACGGACAATCGTGTCGTATGCTGCAGAATCACCATGGGGATGATATTTACCTATAATATCTCCCACGATCCTCGCCGATTTCTTATACGGTCTGTTCCAACGGTTTCCGAGATCAGACATTGCGTAAAGCGCCCGCCGATGCACCGGTTTTAAACCATCCCTCACATCGGGAATAGCCCGTCCAATGATGACGCTCATGGCATAGTCCATATAGGACTTCTTCATCTCGTCTTCAATGCTGACGGGGATATTACGCTGATATAACTGCTCCATTATGTATGCATCCTCCTCACTAATGCATCTCTCATCAACTTATCGTCTATACCTGAGACAGGATAATAAAAGAAAATAACCAGGTGACTGGATCTAATGTATGAGAGGTGTTATTCGTCCGTTTTATATATCCAAATTTGAAACATTGAGGGCATTTTCAAAAATGAAATCCCTTCTCGGTTCGACCTGATCTCCCATGAGCGTTGTAAATATTTCATCGGCAGCTATGGCATCCTCTACCTTTACTTGCAGAAGCGTTCGCCGTTCAGGGTCCATCGTTGTTTCCCACAGCTGCCCAGGATTCATTTCACCGAGACCTTTATATCTTTGAATGGTAATTCCTTTCTTACCGGCTTCGATAATATAATCTATCAGGGATGACATGCTTTCGAACTGTCGCTGTTCTCCGTTTTCCGATACTTTCTCGACAACTCCGTAAGGTGGTTCACCTAACGCGTTTAATTGTTTGAGCATTTCTTTGACTTCTGAAAACATGGGAACGTTAAAAATATCTTTGTCGTGATACACTGTTTTCTGACGACCACTTCTGGTTATCTCAAAAAATAGCTTATACCCCCCGTGTTCTTCATCAAGCTGAGCCCAGTAAGAATTGATCTTGTCTCCAATTGCCATGGCAACACGCCTTGCAATTTTCATTATTCTTGTCTCATCTTTAAAATCATCAGGAGTAAAAACAGGATCGGCCGCGAGCATCCGCACCACGTCTTTATCCTTGCCCTCGTACTCGAACTTTTCCAAAACAAATCCGAGTCGTATTCCCTTTTTAATCAAGGTCAGCAGTCGATTTCCCGTTATTGTGCTTCCGTCCGCAAGGACTACCTGTATTTTATTAACACCGCTCGTGAGGACAAAATCCTGCATTTCTTCCTCGGTGTTGATGTATTTTTCATCTTTTTTGTTGGCAATCCTGTAGAGTGGCGGCTGTGCGATGTACATGTATCCCCGTTCGATAAGTTCCCGCATATGTCTGAAGAAAAACGTGAGCAGTAAGGTTCTGATATGTGATCCGTCAACATCAGCATCTGTCATAATGATAACTTTGTGATATCGAAGTTTGCTGACATCATAATCATCTTTACCGATACCCGAACCCAAAGCGGTTACAATCACCTTGATTTCCTCGTTGCTGAGCATTTTGTCGAAACGGGCCTTTTCAACGTTAATAATTTTTCCTCTCAGCGGGAGAATAGCCTGATTCTTTCTGTCCCGTCCCTGTTTCGCCGATCCACCCGCCGAATCACCCTCAACGATATAGATCTCACTCAAGGCAGGGTCGCGCTCCTGGCAATCAGCCAGTTTACCGGGGAGCGACGACACTTCAAGTGCCGATTTTCTCCTCGTCAGTTCACGGGCTTTCCGAGCCGCATCTCGTGCCCGCGCCGCATCGACGGACTTGCCGACGATCTGTTTGGCCACGGCAGGATTTTCCTCAAGATACGTTCCCATTTTTTCATAGACGATACCCTCGACAAGTCCCTTTATGTCACTGTTGCCAAGCTTGGTCTTCGTCTGCCCTTCAAATTGAGGATTCGACAACTTTACACTGATAACACAGGCAAGTCCTTCCCGTATGTCCTCTCCCTTCAGTGATTCTTTACCGTTTCTCAACATATTGTTCGCAACGGCATAGTTGTTGATAACTCTGGTCAGCGCAGAACGAAAACCGACGAGGTGTGTACCTCCCTCCGTCGTATTGATACTATTTGCATATGAAAAAACATTCTCCGCATAACTGTCGTTATATTGGATGGCTACCTCAACTTCGCAATCTTCTCTGGCACCACTTATCAGAACAGGCTTTTTGTGGAGCACTTTTCTGTTTCTATTAATATATTCAACAAACGAAACGATGCCACCCTTGTAATAAAATTCTGAAAACTTATCGTTACGCTCATCCGTCAGACTGATCTTTACGCCTTTGTTCAAAAATGCCAATTCACGTAATCTATTCGAAAGAACATCAAAACTAAAATCAATGTCCTCAAATATCTCAACATCGGGTTGAAATGTTATTTTCGTTCCCCTCCGTTTTGTCTGTCCCACTTCCTCCAAGGGGGCAACGGGAACACCTCTTCGATACGATTGACGATAAACCTTGCCATCACGCCGAACCTCAAGATCAAGATACGTCGAAAGGGCATTGACTACAGAAACACCAACTCCATGGAGTCCACCGGATATTTTATAACTCTCGTTGGAAAACTTACCGCCGGCATGAAGTTTCGTCATCACTACTTCAGCAGCGGATACCTTTTCCGTCTTGTGCATGTCTACCGGTATCCCACGGCCATTGTCGTCAACAGACACACTGTTATCAACTCTAATTTTAATATCAATTTTGTCACAGACTCCCGCCGACGCCTCGTCGACACTGTTGTCCACAACCTCATAAACAAGATGGTGAAGTCCATCTTTTCCGGTACTGCCGATATACATGGCAGGTCTTTTTCTAACCGCCTCCAAACCACCTAATACTTTAATACTATCCGCACTATACGTACTCATAATTTTTTATCAACTACCTCTCTCTTACAGTCTCAAGGGCATGATAATACATCTATAATTATCATTACCAAATGACCTGATAACACCCGGTCCATGAGACTCTCGCATTTCAAGCGATATTTCCTTTTCTCCGATAACGTCTATCGCGTCGATCAGATATTTTACATTATACCCCATCTCGAATTCTTTTCCCGAATAGTCGACAGCCAATTCATCCTGCGCTTCTCCAACATCGGGATTAATCGAACTTAGAATCATCTTGTGATTGGCAAGCTGTATCTTCACACCACTGAAACGTTCACTGGAAATTACCCCCATCCGCCGTAACGAATGCAGCATTTCGTCTTTATTCAGTACTACATCAATTCCTTTCTCGGCTGGTATAACTTTTTCATAATCTGGATAATCTGAATCGATCAGACTTACCCTCAAAATGGTATCATTCTTTTTCAGAATGCAAACCCCCTGCTGAATTCCAACTTGAACATCTTCACTATCATCCTCAAGAAGCTTTCGTATTTCTCCAACTCCCTTTCTGGGAATTATAATCCCCTCTGATCCGAAATCAGGTACAACATCATCCTCCAACTTCATCCTGACAATCGACAACCGATGACCATCGGTTGCCACCATCTCTATCCATCCTTTATCAATTTTCAAATAGACTCCATTCAAACTTACTCTCATCTCGTCAGTGGATATAGCAAAGTATGTCTTGGTGATCATTTCACGGAGTAACCCGCTCTTGATCCTGGAAAATCCTATATCTGGATCGTCCGATACCTCAGGAAATTC
>CAZCGI010000072.1:0-8137 GCA_964498145.1 uncultured Syntrophaceae bacterium | reverse complement strand
AAGCTCATAATTGGCGAGGCAGCAGGCCTTTTTGACCGTCGCCATTGCCTGTATAAGTGCGGGATTGACGAGAAGTCCGCTGATGTGAAAATTTCGGCGGGCCCGCTCGGTATGAATACCCCAGTATGCCTGTTCAGGGACTTCAATGCTGCCAAGAAGATCGCATTCGATACGTTTATTCATCGTGCTTTGCCAGTGCAGATTTAACCGTCACGCCGTCAATCATGCCGAGTTTCCCCGTCATAGCGCCGATTTCATCAGTCGATCCATCCACAATCAGGGCAATAACGTTCATCCCCCGTTCTTTATAGGGTAGGCCGATCCTCCCGACAATGATATCCCCAAACTCCCCCAATATCTCGTTAACCTTTGCCGCATTTTTCTTTCGATCAGTAATAATGATGCCGACAAATCCTACTCGCTTTGTTCCCACTCTTTCCTCCAATAAAAAACCCAGTCGCAGAGATGCGGACTGGGTTTCTACCATGGTTTTTCAGCAGGCATGAACAGAACATGTTGTGCCCGCCGGTAAATCCTGGTTGTTTGTACTTTCCAGCCCTGGGGTTCAGAACGCATCCTTGCCGCAGGCGTGGTATAAATCGTTATTCT
Organism: uncultured Syntrophaceae bacterium; assembly: GCA_964498145.1. GTDB lineage: Bacteria > Desulfobacterota > Syntrophia > Syntrophales > UBA6807 > DSDU01. The sequence goes on along the minus strand of CAZCGI010000072.1, from coordinate 7,528 downwards.
ATTGTCTTGTCTTCCGACGATTGACTCGCTTTATTTCTTATGGGGTAATTCAGTACCTCGTTCAACGTAATGTGTATGAAGCAGTTTGTGCGATTTGTGTCCCAACGGTTTCTCAAGAAATGTTTCGTACGCTTTCTTTATTGATGGGTTTTCATGAGACTGACGATACTGCTGAACGTCCTGGTCATCCAAATACAGAGCCTCAGCCCGCAGTGTCCGCTTTTCATTGGTAATCGGCTGCGGCTGACCTCCGCCTCCCACACAGCCACCGGGGCAGGCCATGATTTCAATGAAATGATATCCGCCTTCGCCGGCTCTCACCTTATCCAGTACTTTACGGGCATTGCCGAGACCATGAGCAACCGCGACTTTTACATCACCAATTCCCTTGACCGGAACCGTCGCTTCCTTGACTCCATCTAGTCCACGTACCGGCATGACATTCAGGTCTCCCAGATTTTCGCCGGTTACGAGAACATACGCAGTTCGAAGTGCCGCCTCCATAACGCCGCCCGTCGCTCCGAAGATGGTTGCCGCCCCGGTATATTCTCCCATTGGTGCATCATAATCCTCATCAGAGAGGTTAATGAAGTCAATACCGGCTTCCCTGATCATTCGGGCAAGTTCGCGGGTCGTCAGGACATAATCAACATCTCGATATCCGCTGTCTTCCATTTCCGGGCGCCGGCATTCAAATTTCTTGGCTGTGCAGGGCATAATGGATACCACAACCATATCCCTGGGGTCGATGCCGGCATTTTCCGCGTAGTATGTCTTCGCCATGGAGCCGAACATCTGCTGAGGTGATTTGCAGGTCGAAAGATTATCCAGCAAATCAGGATAAAAATGTTCACAGAATTTAATCCATCCGGGCGAGCATGACGTAATTAACGGCAGTTTTCCGCCTTCCTTGACTCGCTGCAACAGTTCACTGCCTTCTTCCATAATTGTCAGGTCGGCTGTCCAGTTCGTATCAAAAACCTTATCGAATCCCAATCGTCTCAGTGCGGCGATCATTTTCCCCGTCACCAGAGACCCTACGGGCATCCCGAATTCCTCACCCAGGGCGGCACGAATTGCCGGCGCCTCCTGAACCACTACATGCTTGGTGGGATCTTCCAATGCCTTCCAGACGGCAACCGTATCATCATGCTCATAGAGAGCACCGACTGGACATACATTTATACATTGACCGCAATTCACGCAGTTTGTTTCGTTAAGCGGCAAGTTAAATGCAGGGCCGACTTTTACATCACTTCCCCTCCATGCAGGGGTCAATACCGATACGGTCTGTATCTGTTCACACACAGTTACACACCGGTGACAGTGAATGCACTTACGCGAATCCCTCACGATGGCCCCGCTTGACACATCGATTACCTTATCTCTTGGGGGAAATTCGGTGGTGAATCTGACTTCCCTTACCCCCACCTGTTCGGCAACCGCCTGTAGTTCACAGTTTCCACTCCGAATACAAGACGTGCACTCCGTCGGATGGTCTGCCAGTAATAATTCGACAACCATTTTTCGTGCTTTTCGAACCCTCTCGGTATTCGTTCGGATAATCATTCCATCACTGACAGGAAACACACACGAAGCAACCAGCGACCGTTGACCCTCTACTTCGGACACGCATACCCTGCATGCACCGGGTGTATGTCCGATCTCTGGCCATGCACAGAGCGTCGGGATGCCGATTCCCAGCTGTTTTGCCGCATCAAGGATGGTGGTCCCCTCTTCCACCTCTATTTTTCTGTTATCAATGGTTACTGCTGCTAATCCCATACATATTCTCCTTTTAAGACGAAAATATCTTGGCTGGTGCCGCAACCGCTCTATCACACTTCTGCAATACAATCTAACCTTTCCTAAACTTGCCAGTCAGAAAATTAATGAGCATAACTGCACAGTTGCACACCACAATGCATTGGCAGACTGTTCCAGTTCCACTCATGATGAAACCTAAGCAAAGAGGCAGTCGCGTACCTGTGATGTTTTGGCTCAACCTACTGCCCCTGAAACTTATGCTATTGGTGACATATATTAAAACTTACTCAAGATCAAGCCCATTTTACAGTCTGTTTCAAAAAAATGAAGAAACGACGGTAAGAAATGTTTCCACCGAAACAATGGGCATCTGCAAGGCACTATTATCCATTAGAATCAGTATGTTGATGGAAAAAAGAATACTGTTCTTTTACTATGGGATATGATAAAGTTAAGCAAATTGTAAACGGAATGAAAAAAAAGGAAGGGGTGAATCGTCAACTTGACTTTTCACATATCGTACTTAAATTTATAGTAAATTTTAGTACACAGAGACGCAGTGGCTGGTAGTACTTTTCTTATCCATTCTTTGAGGTGCCCCCAGCCCTACCGTCGTATCAGTTGATGGTAATCTGCCTTACCATCTCCTGTTAGGGGTTTTCCCTCCTTCCCCTGTTTCGGTAGGGCTTCGGCCTCATCTTTATATGAATAAGCTTAAACAGAAGGAATACATCTTCGGGTATCTTGCAGGGAAACTGCCGTTCCTGAAAAGTGACAACGTGTTCCGAAGAACCTCTCTCTACATCCATGCCTCGAAGTTCCATGGACCGTGTCATCAAGGCATGCGTCGATACCGCCGGGATTCAAACATATCGGGAGAGAAACGTCAAGTATTTTCATCATTTCATAAAAAATATCGACACTGTTTTTCTGTATATTGTTGAACATTTCGGCCGTCATCACCCACCCTGCCTTGCAGTTATCAGTACACCAATCACACCGGCTCACTGAAACTATTAAGGAGAACTTTTCCGCACGGAACATCCCGGATCTCCAAAAGGCTCCTCTTCATAATAATGTGTAAGAACGCCGCCACCCGATTCATCAATCACGCCCACATAAATCTATACATATTATTTAAGCTTGACAAAATGATTCTACAAAACCTAAATAGTTGTCATTAATAATAACCTCACAAGAAGAGACTGAAAATCGTGACTCATGAATCCAAAGAGGTAGCAACCTCCAATTATTTCCTTGAGCCCGGTTATATTTTCATAGCATCGGAACCGACCGTTATTTCTACTGTACTCGGATCCTGTGTTGCCGTCTGCATCTTCGATCGAAAGAGAAAAATCGGCGGGATGAATCATTTCCTCTATCCTGAACCTGATAAGGGAATAGATCCAACTGCCCAATACGGGAACGCTGCAACAATCGAGCTGATACGAATGATGACGGCCGACGGATCAAAAATTAAACACATGGAAGCGCAAATCCTTGGAGGCGGGTTTAATCCCGACATTTCTCCCTTAGACATCGGCCGAAAAAATATCATGGCAGCACGAAAAGTGCTTGCCCGCCAGGGGGTCAAAATCGTTTCGGAAGATGTGGGAGGCACCAAAGGTCGAAAGGTCGTTTTTCACAGCATTATCAATGAAGTTGCCATACTCAAAGTTGACAGGCTCAGAATATCGGATTGGTATCCCTATGAGGGGCATCGGTAGAAGCAATGTTTCAAGTTTCAAGTTGCGTGTTTCTCGTTGAGACAAAGATACTCCGGCTACAAGTCAAACTCCCCGTCGCTAGTTTTGACCTGAAACGTTAAACATGAAACATGAAACTTTTCCCTTACAGCTCCTCCGGCGCAAACGCCACTACCTCATCAATGGTTTCGCTGTCCGTAAAAAGCATGACCAGGCGATCGACACCGAGGGCAATTCCCGCCGCTTCAGGCATGGAAGTAAGGTCGTTCAGAAATTTTTCGGGCATGGGATAGTCGATTTTTCCGAGATTCTCCCGGCACTCCCTTTCTTTTTGGAATCGCACCAACTGTTCGGCCGAATCGATCAACTCCGAAAAGGCATTGGCCAGTTCAAGTCCTCCTGCATAGATTTCGAACCGTTCGGCAACGGTCGGATCGTCCTGTTTCGATCTCGCGAGTGACCCCAGCGATACGGGATAGTCAAAGAGAAAAACCGGTTTGCTGCCATCCATGCCAGGTTCAATATGGGTAACCATCATTTCGTCGAACCGGTCATTGGCAAGAGCTGCATCAAGCGGCATCGGCGAATATTGTTCAAACGCATCGCGAACGGACAGACGCCGCCACGGTTTTTCTAATGAAATTGTCTTATTTTGATAAGAGATGGCAGTGCCGGTCCCGAGGAATTGCGAAACTGAGAGAAATAAGTCTTCACAGTCGTTCATCAATTGCTCGTAGTCGATACCTGCATGATACCATTCGAGCATGGTAAATTCGGGAAGATGCCAGCGCCCCCGCTCGTGATGACGGAAGCATTTTGAAAGTTGAAATATTTTACCATATCCTGCCGCAAGCATACGTTTCATGCACAGTTCGGGAGATGTCTGGAGAAACCATCCGTCGGCAGGTATGGCATCGATATGCATTTCCGGTGCAGGTGCGGGAATTCGTATCGGTGTTTCTACTTCAAGAAAGGTCCGTTCGCTGAAAAATAATCGAATCGCCTGAATAATTCTGGCCCGGACGATGAGATTGCTTTTTCGCCGCGCGGGAATGAGTTCCCATTCCATTGACCGGTCTAATCCTTAACTCTGGTCACATATCCGCCTGTTCTTGTGTCAACGCGAATTTTTTCTCCTTCGACAACAAACGGGGGAACCTGAATTTGATATCCCGTTTCCAACACCGCCGGTTTGTAATCTCCTGTAGCGGTGTCACCTTTAACCCATGGATCAGCCTGCGTTACCACAAGATCGATAAAGTTCGGGAGGGTTATTCCGAGGGGTCTGTCTCCAAAGAAAAGAATATCGACTTCCAGATTATCTATCATGTAATTCAAGGCATCACCGACCTGTTCTTCCGTCAGATATACCTGTTCATAGTTTTCCATATCCATAAAGCAATACTTATTCCCTTCGGGATAGAGGTACTGCATTCGCTTATCCTGCAGATCAGCCGGCTGAAACGTATCAACAGATCGAAACGTACGCTCGAACTGTGATCCCGTTATCATATTTTTCAGCTTGCATCGATAGAGCGCCTGGCCTTTTCCTGGTTTTACAAATTGAAATTCGGTAATAACATACGGCTCACCATCGATCTGAATTTTCAAGTTCTTTCTTAAATCACTGGCACTATACATAGTACTTTCTCTCCCGTTCTGTCATAGTTTTCTGTCCGATCCTGAGGAACGGCACACCCATAATGAGCGTTTACCGATCCGGTAATCGTAGTTATTTAATTCATTTACCGTGTTATGTCAAATCTTCCTTGATGATGTTCTGTTTACAAGAATGAGGGTGCAGCAGCATCTTTCCCTTCCCACCGGGGAGATCATAAACATACCGTGGAATACAGAGGCCCGATATTGTACCCCAGAGGTCTTCCATGATTCGGAGTCCTGCTTCGGCATCAACATGAAAATGCTCAGTTCCCCGCACGGGTTCGCATTGAAACAAATAGTAAGGCTTTACGGAGATGCGCTGAAGACCATAAAGAAGGTCCTTCATCACCGCATATGAATCATTGATTCCCTTGAGCAAAACCGACTGGTTGCAGACAGGAATGCCATGTTCAAGAAGCATTTCACATGCCCGTGCCGCATCATTCGTAATTTCACGGGGATGATTGAACTGAGTAATAAACCAGAGCGGCCTGTATTTCCGCAACATGACGCAGAGATCCGGCGTGATTCTCATAGGAAGAACCACAGGGATTCTGCTTCCAATGCGCAGGATGTCCACATGATCGATCTCCCTGACGGCACGGAGGAACCATTCGAGCCGCTCATTATTCATCATAAGCGGATCACCTCCCGAAACAATAACTTCACGTATGTTCTTCGTCACAGAAATATAATGAATCATCTGCAACAGACCGTCCCGGCTTCTGTATTTCAAGGAGTCGTTCCATCGACGCTTCCGGTTGCAATGCCGGCAATACAGGGCACATGATGATGTTATCATGGCGAGACATCTGTCAGGATAGCGGTGAATCAGATCGGGCACCGGCATATCCCGCTCTTCACAGAGAGGATCATCAACATACTTCGGAGTAGACCTTAATTCCCTGATATCAGGGATACATTGGAGTCGGAGCGGGTCAGTCGCATTAGACGAATCCATTAGAGAAAGATAATAGGGGGTCACCGACATACGATACGTCTCGACAAGTTCCCGATATACCTTACAATCACTTTCGGAGAGGTTGAACAGCTCAATTAATTGCTTACATGTCTGAATCCGGTGTTTGAGCTGCCATTTCCAGTCATTCCATTCGGTGTCGGACACCGTGCTGAATAATTTTTTTCCTGCCATCTCAGTGGAATAATTTCTGTCCATATCATCATCGAATTACTTCGGGTGTATCTTTTTAGTCGTTGCCTTATACCATAATTCTGCTAAAGTTGAACTGCTATTCGAATCAGGTGGCGCGAGTTTGTAATCTCCTCGTCATCATGTATAATTGAACGAGAATTTTGCCGGTCATTGGAACTGAAACGAAGCGAGTAAAACATGTCATACCGATATGCCTGTATGAGGGTTACCAATACCATCATCTCACTACTCGGACAGGGAATTACTCCCCGGAAAATATCCCTTAGTATGACTCTTGGCATTGTCGTCGGAATTTTCCCCATTATTGGCTTACCCGCTATTATATGTGTTATCATTGCGGCGCTTTGCCGCCTGAATCATGTCATAATTCAGATTTTCAATTGGCTCGTCTATCCGCTTCAACTTATTCTTATTATTCCTTTTTATCGCCTGGGTAACATTATTTTCAGAGATGCACCCCTTACCGTCACCCTTGACAAAATTCTGGCGTCATATCAGTCGGATTTTTGGGGAACGATGGGTTCTCTTGCAGATATTACGCTCCACGCCATTGTGGCCTGGGGTCTTGCAGCTATCATCGCGGGACCGGTCATTTATGGCATATCTCTCCCCTTTGTAAAAAAACTTCAACCGAAGATGTCAAAATACTTGTCACCCGGTGTTTAAACAGTCGCTGTGCAAAACGATGGATATGGTTTTGCTCCCGACGTTTGATAATCAATTCCGAACAGATCCACATAAAAGAACAAGCACCTGTAACGGACCATTGACGGGCATCATACCGAATTGTTACAATATGTTACTAAACATGATGAACACTCGGGGGAATCATGATGCCCTATCACGAATTTTTGAGCAATGGAACAGCTATCAGTGAATGTTATTTTACGACGTCAGACGGCGTCGCCCTCAGGGTCATCGATTTTGTTCCTCCCGGTATTGGCATCAGCCAACCGGTCGTCATCTTTGTGGCCGGCTGGATTTCACAGATCAGCGGATGGCAAGAGGTCCTGGAGGAAATCACCCCCCGATACCGAACGTTGTATCTCGAGACGCGTGAAAAGATCAGCGCCCGCCTTCCCGCTGAAGCTGCCGTCGATTTTTCAATCGACCGCATGCGCATGGACCTCAGCGAATTCGTGCTCGCGAAAGTTCCCGCAGATCGTCCGTTCTGTTTCGTCGGCAGTTCTCTCGGATCGACAATTATTCTCGAATACCT
>CAZCGI010000071.1:0-8173 GCA_964498145.1 uncultured Syntrophaceae bacterium | reverse complement strand
TAATCGTTTCTCTTTTTGATCAAGTGTATACGTAAGGTCCCGCAGCGATTTTCGGCCTTCGTCTATTGCATTCAGAAGAAATTCCGCTGCGTTTTGAGATTCGTCGATTAATTTTTTGAACTCGTTCAACGTGTTCTTATCGAGCCCTTTTGCTCGCTTTTTATTCTCCCGTGTTACAACGATGACAAGGGCTATAATGGCACAAAATAACACGATATCAGCAACAATTTGAAACCCCAGCAGTAAATCAATATTCATTCTACACCTTTATATCAACGGTTCTTCCACGATCGTTATCAAGCAGTGCCTGTTCAAAGCTCTCTGCCTTTTTTTCTTCATTCTGTCCCTCTCCATTCAAGGAATGCTCACCGGATTCTTTCCCTTGTTTTTCATCCCTAATGACGGGATTCTCAGTTTCATGCGTTTCCTTTACTTTTTCTTTTAAATCTTTTCTTTGCTTGCTCAATCGATCTTCGAAGTATCGCTGCTGTACATCGGGATGCTGCTGATGAACCTGTTGAACCCGTTCGATTGAATTAGTTTGCAGAAGGACCTGCTGCACGTCCACTGACCGTACCATACTGTTCACCCCGTCTTTCCGTCGTTCATTGACTATGGGCTAACTACTCAATCACATATGTGACGACATACATTTCACATATTGTAGTATCGTCATATCTGTTTATAATCTTTAGCCAATCTATCTTATCGACGAAAACGAAAATGAACGTCAACAGGGAATTCGTAAGCGCAAGCAATAATTATCCGTGGTGCTGTCAAGATCTATGTGAACATGGTACTTTGTGAGAAGTGAGAGTGCGTTGAACAAACCCGACTTGCCATCGAGATGATAAAATGGCTGATGTGATGGTGCCAACGTATTAAGAAGTTCTTTGTCCTCCTCATCAAAATCATGTACGCCCGTGTCTTCAAAGACTGAATATACATATTTATCGTCATGATATGTCTTCACGACAAGCTTCTTTATCGGACTGATTTGCATGGCCTTCATGGAATATCGAATGATTGTGGAAATCGCCATGGAATAATCTGCAGGTATGCCGGTAATATCAGGAACTTCCCAGTCAAGGTTCAATTCTTTCTCTACGGTGTGTTTAAAGTCGAGATAGAAATTAAAGAATGCCATTTCGCATTTAATCAAATGTGAAATATTAATTTTCTGCAGCGATAAGTCCTGCAATCGGTAAATCTTACCTGCAACGTCATTGAAGAGATCAAACAACCTGTCTGTTTCTTTGGCAATGAGATCAATATCCTTGATTATTTTTCCCCCATCCATTGATGCCGAATTTCCGGCACTTTCCGATGAACCATCTATTTTAAAACGATCATAAGCCCTTTTTTGCAGGAGTTTTGACCGACCCATGATCCCGTTCAGCGGGTTGGCAAAATTATGAAGAATACCGGGGAGAAGCTCCTCGACAATCGTTGTCTCAAACTCTTTATTCAGTTGATTTAGCAGTTCCAGCCCTTCATGATGCTCACCATGTATCATTTGTCGGTATCCCCCCCCTGCTTTTTTACAGAAACATCGTATCATCATTCACGTCTGTCGATGATAATGTTATTCAATAGTTCCCATGCTCTTTTTACTTTCTCCGCTTCTTCGCGTTCGTGTAACGTTTCGCTTGCCGCTGATCCTGTTGAATATCGTATATACGTATTTCCTTTTTCGTCGGAATATTCCCGTACGCCCTGCCGCTCTTGCTCCAGCATTATCTGGATTGTCGAATCGGTCACACCGGCATTTTTTAATTTTATGATTTCTTCTACGGTAAGGCCACAACTGGTAGAGGCATAACCGATAAGCGGTATTAAGGCAAATAAAAAAATCAGCTTCTTCATCATTTTCCACCGTACAGTGATGCGTCATGCAACGCACTTTTCATAGTACTTCGATTCTTTACAACAAAAGAAATCTGGTCATTTGAACGTCTTTAACAGCGTCCTTGCCAATGGCTTCGTTGACTGCATTCTTTATACGATCACAGAGCTGTTGTTTCATGTTCCGTATGTCTTCAACCCCGTGACTGAGCGATTGTGACGTCCGGAATAAGAGTTTCCTTAATTGTTGACGTTCACCTGAAACATTCATCCCCTCATTGAGTTCCAGAACAATGTCACAGAGTAAAACTCTGCATTTCCCCGTTTCATTGTAAACAGGGAAAATGAAATCTTCGAAATATTCAAATAAATATCTTGGCATCATACCCGCATGTTGTACTTCAGAACCGTTATGCCTGCTAACCGAAGGATTGTTTACCGTTACAGTATCACCGGGTTGCCCCGTCCCGAGGACAGACTCGCCCGTCGCCGTACCTCCCAGAGCCACGCTCAGCATTATTATCGCAGGAATTACAACCACGGTCATCCACCTTGGTATTACCACCTCTTTTGTATGTGAAAAAATATCTCTCATTTTCTGCTCTATTGCCTGCGCCCGGCAAGGACCCCATTCATTACCATTTTCTTTACATGAATGATCTCAGTTCAACATCATTTCGTTGCTGTAACATCCTCAAAACACTTCTCATTTTTAATATTGCTTGAGAATGTATCTGACATATACGGGATTCGGTCAGTTCAAGTACTTCTCCGATTTCACGAAACGTCAATTCCTCATAATAGTACAGCGACAGAACGATCTTATCCTTCTGCGGGAGCGAATCGATTGCATTCCTCAGGATCTCTTTCATCTCCATGTGCGTAATCAGCGATAAAGGATCACCTTGATCAACTTTTTCCAGGACGTCTCTTTGAATGTATTTTTCAAAGTAGTCCGGGGGAAGATCGTCACTATGCACTATGGAGATACCTTTTGCGTCATCAAGCATCTTATAATACTGTTCCAAGGAAATATTCAGATAATCGGACACTTCCTCTTCGGTCGGCATTCTTCCCAACTCCCGCCGCAACGTCGCAAAAGCACCTTCCAACTTTGCGTCCTTATTGCGAGCTGATCGCGACATCGTATCTCTCGACCGTAATTCGTCTAAAATTGCACCGCGTATTCTGAATCGTGCATATGTTTCAAACCTGATATTCTTGCTTTCATCAAATCGCTCCATTGCCGACATGAGCCCGATAATGCCAACATTGATCAGGTCTTCCTTATCGATATGGCCCGGCAGTCGCATTGCGATCCTCTCGACGATGTTTTTCACGAGAGGTGCAAATTTCATTATTTTCTCATCATGGTTGATTTTATCTGTCATTGCCACCTATAACTGCCCTCTTAAAGAATTTGATGGTTCCATTGTCACTCATCACCGTTTTTTCGTTTAATATCTTGTGGGTAATGTCAATGATATGTCTGCTTGCCGCAGAAGTCGGAAAAAGTTCCACAATAAGACGCTGTTCCTTGACTGATCGACGCACATTCTCATCAAACGGGATAAATCCTAAGTATTCCACGGTAAGATTAAGAAAATGATCGACGGCATTGCTTAATCGCTGATGAACTGCCTTTGCCTCCCTTCCATCCCGAACCATATTTACAAGAATCATGAACCGCCGGACTGCTTGACGTTGATATAGCACCTTGATGAGAGCATACGCATCTGTCAGTGATGTCGGCTCGGGTGAAACTACGACAATGATCTCATCGGCACACATATTAAAATAGATTACATTTCCCGCAATTCCGGCACCTGTATCGATCACCATAAAATCGAGTTGTTTTTCAAAACCATCCAGCGTATCTAAAAGTGTCAGCTTCTGACCTCGTGATAAATCGGTCATCTCCTGTATCCCCGAAGCCGCCGGCAGAATCATCATACCGCCCGGTCCCTTTACAATTGTTTCATCAATATTTTTTTCACCACGAAGAATGTGACAAAGATTGTACTGCGGTGTAATTCCCAGAATCACATCAACATTGGCTAATCCCACATCCGCATCGAGTAACAGTGCCTGCTTTCCTTGTGTCGCCAATAGGTATGTCAAATTTGCCGCTATATTTGTTTTGCCCACCCCTCCCTTTCCGCTTGTTATGGCTACAACTCGAGTTCCCGCATTTAGCTCTGTCCGAACACTTTTCGAATCATCATTATTCATTCTCTCTTCCATCCTTTTCATATCTCGCAATATCTCTGCCTGATCCATCTAGTATCCTCTCTTCAGTGCGGCTTCGTATATGAATGACTGTCAAATCCATGATTCATAATAATCCGAGCAAGTATCCCCGGTTCCATCTCCCGAATATCCTGTGGAACATTTTGCCCGTCGGTGATGTACGATACCGGTTTCTTCATTTCTTCAATAACGGAATACATCGTTCCGCAACTGGCTGTATCGTCAAGTTTAGTAAAAATAATTGTGTCGTAGTCGGTCATAGTGAATCGTGTCGCTGCATCCATCATGCAACGATGGCTTGAGGTTACACTGAGAACCAAATGTGTTTCTATACCGGGAACCGATGATAATGCATCCTTGAGTTTTAACAGATATCCTTCATCCTGCAGACTCCTGCCAGGGGTATCAACCAGAATAATATCCCGCTCTGACAAGCGGCGCATAACCTTTTGCAGTGATGCTTTGTCTTTTGCAACCTCTATGGGAACACCCATTATGTCGGCATATTTTCGTAATTGATCCGTTGCACCGATGCGATAGGTATCCATCGTTACAATGCCGACTTTCTCTTTTCTATCGAATAAATGATGGGCGGCCAGTTTTGCCAGAGTCGTCGTTTTTCCGGTTCCTGTGGGACCGACAAACGCGCAGATTTTATTATCCGTTTTTCTTGTCGCGAATGAACGTGCAATGACCTGCCTCATCATGTCTTCAACACGCTGCAGTGTATCGTCAAATCCTTTCAGGTCATCCGGGCTGTTATTTCTCTGCAACGTCTCTATCAAGTGACAGGCTTGCTGCTTCGTCATTCCTGTGGAAAGGAGGTGATAATACGCCTGCGAAAGGTATTCGGATTGTTTTCCGTTTTTCCGAATCCCCCATAAATCGAAGAAGGTATGGAAATGATCTTTGAGTTCTGCCAATTCGGAACATATATTCGTGCCCCTTAAAAAATTATGTATGAGAGATTTCAGCTCATCCATATCGGACTTAATTGTGGAATAGGCATCAGACGAAGCCCTTTCCTCATGGATGCTCTCCTGTTTACCCATATTTGCGAGATCCGCATCCCGTGCTGCAATTACCTCAATGAGTTGTTTTTTATCTCCCTTCAACCGTTTTGTTGAAAGAACAACCGCATCGGCACCGAGATCATGTTTGATTTTCTCCATTGCTTCATTAATGCTTTTCGCTTCGTATCGTTTAAGCTGCATTCTTAAACTCCTACCATTCCTAATGATTTGACATTGGTATCGTAACTGATTTCATTATGTGAAAGGACGACAATATGTGGGAAAAACTTTTCCAGAATGTTTCGAACGTGAATCCTCGTGTTTGGTGAACAGAGAATGATCGGCTGCAACCCCCTTTCGGCGAAAGTTGTTATGTGTCGTTGAAGATTGGCAACGATTTTCTGTACCGCTGTCGGGTCAGGGGAAACAAACGATTCATACTCGGTATGCTGAATTGACTGGCTGATTGAATCTTCAATTTCGGGAGACATGACAACGACGGTCATTGTCCCGTTACTATCCTTGTATTGCTGCGTAATACTTCGCGACAGTGTTTGTCTGACATAGCCTGTCAATAAATCGACGTTTTTCGTCATAGGGGCATAATCTGCCAGTGTTTCCAGTATTGTCAGGAGATCACGAATCGAGATTCGTTCTTTTAAAAGCCGTTGCAGCACCTTATGAAGAGTACCAAGAGGAACAATCGATGGCACGATATCGTCCACGAGTTTTGCATGCGTCCGAGACAACTGCTCCAACAGATATAGCACGTCCTGCCTCCCCAGCAGCTCAGCTGCATGTGTCTTGACGATTTCCGTGATGTGTGTCGTCAGAACAGTTGCGGGATCGACGACAACATGACCACGTGCCTGAACGTTTTCTTTTTCTCTTTCCTCAATCCAAACAGCGGGAAGACCAAAAGCCGGTTCTTTTGTCTCCTTGCCTTTTATCGGCACATCGCTGTCCTCGGGAATAATCACAAGGTAATGATCAAGCAACAGCTCCCCGCGAGCGATATCGACTCCCTTCAATTTAAGAATATACTCGCCGGGCTTCAGTTGAAGATTATCCCGAATATGAACGGCAGGTACGATAAATCCTGCCTCAAGAGCCAGTTGTTTCCTGAACGCCCTGATTCGCTGCAGAAGCTCACCCCCCTGTTTTGCATCAACAAGCGGTATCAGACCGTATCCGACTTCAAGCTCCAACATGTCGAGAGGCATGAGGGTTTCAAACGATTCGGCTGTACCTGCATCTTGGGGAGCTTCGTCCTCTTCGATTTCTTCCATGGGCTGCGGCGACTTTAAAACGGAGTATGCAATGAATCCCATAACCGTACCGATGAGCATAAATGGGATCGTCGGCATACCCGGGATAAGACCAAATACAAAAAGCATAACGGAAGCCGAGACAAGAGCTTTCGGCTGAAGAAAGATCTGTGCCTTCATTTCACTGCTGAGGTCGTACGATGCCGTTGATCGCGTAATAAGCATTCCGGCACCGGTTGACACGATCAAAGCTGGAATTTGCGTCACCAAACCGTCACCAACCGTCAAGAGTGTATACGTATGTGCAGCTTCAATAACAGGCATTCCCTGTTGGGCAACACCGATAATCAGACCTCCGACAATATTGATGAGGGTTATAATAATGCCGGCAATGGCATCACCTCTGACAAACTTGCTCGCTCCATCCATAGCACCGTAGAAATCGGCTTCTCTTGCTATATCCACGCGTTTCTTTCGTGCTTCCGCTTCGGTAACGAGTCCGGCATTCAAGTCTGCGTCGATACTCATTTGCTTCCCCGGCATGGCATCAAGTGTGAAGCGTGCCGCCACTTCGGCAACCCTCGTTGCACCTTTTGTAATAACGATAAAATTGATTAAAACGAGCACGAGAAAGACGATCAGTCCTATGAGAAAATTACCGCCCACAACGAATGTACCGAAAGCCTTAATAACCTGACCTGCCGCTCCCGCTCCTTCATTGCCGTGGAGAAGAATCAACCGGGTCGATGCAACATTCAACGACAGCCGCATCAGTGTTGCAATAAGCAGGACTGATGGAAAGACTGAAAAGTCCAATGGTTTCAGGACATAAATCGAAACAAGGAGTATAACAATGGTAAACGTAATATTGAATGAAAGGAGAATATCAAGAATAAACGACGGAAGAGGAATCATCATAACCAGCAAAATGCCGATCAGCCCGATTGCCATTGCAGTACTGCTGCTTCTGAACCATTCCTGTAGTGAACCGATTGCTGCGGTTGAAGTCGTCATTCTGAATTACTCCGTCAAGTTTGTCTTTGTCTTATGTTATAGACATACGCGAGGACTTCAGCGACTGCCTTATACAAATTGGCAGGTATCATAGCGTCCACATCTACGACTTTATACAATACTTGTGCCAGTGGTTTATTCTCAATAATGGGAATATTATTTTTTCTGCCTATCTCCTTTATTTTTTCTGCAATGAAACCTCTTCCCTTGGCTATAACCGTCGGAGCCTGCATGGTTCCCTGATCATAAACAAGTGCAATGGCAAAATGGGTCGGGTTCGTTATGATCACGTCCGCTTTGGGAACATTCGACATCATTCTCTTTCGCGCCACTTCTCTCTGAATACGCTTGATCCTCGACTTTATCAGAGGATCTCCTTCCGTCTGTTTGTACTCGTCTTTAATTTCCTGTTTTGACATTTTGAGATTCTTTTCGAATTCCCATTTCTGAAACACGTAATCAAGAATTGCCAAAACCACGAGTATCCAGCATGACCGAAAAATGACTTTAAACGTCACGTTACCGATGTATGACAAGATTCCCCATGTATTGAGGTTTCCCAGAGTAATGAGATCTTTTACTTCTCCCTTGATTGTTATGTATGCAACGATACCGACAATGACGATTTTGAATATGTTTTTTATCAGTTCAACAAGTGCCCGCATCGAGAACAGCCGTTGAAAACCCCGAATCGGGCTGATTTTTGATAACTTCGGCTGTATGGCTTCAGATGAGCTGATGAATCCTATCTGAACGATATTCGCGCTGACCGCAATGACAAGA
>CAZCGI010000070.1:3198-8274 GCA_964498145.1 uncultured Syntrophaceae bacterium | reverse complement strand
GTATAGACAGATTTCAGTGCCCGGTCTTTTAAATCATGATCGGCACTGATAAAAAGGTCGGTCTGTTCCACCGAGATGTGAAAGGTTGTCAGATTTCCTTTGGATATTTTATTTCGGTATGTTCGTTCATGATAGTCCAATGATGTGAGGCTGCGGCCTCGAGCTTCCGATCTTCCGCTTTGAGCTTTATGCTTACTCATCACTGACTGACAGCTCCCGACATCACAAAAACTTTGTTGTGCCCGATCCGAAGATGTTATCCGCCTCGGTCCGAATATCTTCCGAAATATCAATGGTCAATCTATTACCGAGAGATATGACCGTTTCAGTCAGGTTATTGGAAATAAGGTGTATGTACCCTTTGTGTTTACCTTTGTATCTTTTAAGAATATCTTTCAGGCGCTCGATATCGTCGGCGTTTGTCTTTTCCACATCAACCATGAAGTGCACGGATGTAAACGGATTTTTCAGGGCCTCTGCAAGCGGAATTATTTCCGAGGCAATAATTTTCGGGCTTTCTTCACCTGCATCGACGGTTCCTTTTACCAGCAACGGTTCATCGCTGTTAATCAGTGAGAATGCATCACGATACAGATCGGAAAAAACAATGGCCATCGAGCTTCCTTTCATGTCTTCGAGCGTTACATAGGCCATCGTGTCTTTTCTCTTAGTGGTCACATTGCGAACGTTGCTTACAATACCTGCCATGGCAACAGTGCTGCCGTCATCTCTCCTCATGATCGCTTCGGAATCACAGTCAATCACCATTCTCAGACGATCTCCGAACTGCAGCAAGGGATGACCGGTAATATAAAAGCCGAGCATTTCCTTTTCGTTGGCAAGGATTTGATCCTGTTCCCACTCGGGCACGTCGGGTAATTCAATGGCATAATCACTTTCGATGTCTTCGGTACCGAACAGGGAAAATTGGCCGCTGGCAAGATCCCGGCTTCGCTTCTGTGCTATGTCGACCACCCGTTCGTATCCTTCCATGAGACGGCGTCTGTTTTTTTCCAAAGAATCGAAGGCGCCACATTTAATCAGGCTTTCCAACACCTTCTTATTTGCTTTTCGAAGATCGACGCGATTGCAGAAATCGTAAAATGACTGGAATTTTTCACCCTCTTCCCGGACCCCGATGATCGAATCGACCGGTCCGACGCCGACATTCTTTACCGCTGCAAGCCCGAAGCGTATGTTGTCGCCGCTCACACTGAAATCTCTGAAGGAATCGTTGATATCGGGAGGAAGGACGTTGATGCCCATATCCTTGCAGGACGAGATGTACTTGATAATATTGTCTCTATTGTTCTTTTCGCTTGTGAGCAGCGCTGCCATGAATTCAACGGGATAGTGGGCCTTCAGATATGCGGTCTGATAGGAAATCATGGAGTATGCCGTACTGTGAGATTTGTTGAAGCCGTATTCGGCAAAGGTTTCCATCTGTTTCCAGATTATTTCGGCCTTTTGTTCATTGATCTTCTTTTTCTTCGCACCTTCGAGGAAATTGGGTTTTTCCAACTCCATTTCGGCCGGTTTTTTCTTACTCATAACACGACGAAGATTGTCTGCCTCTGCCATGGTGTAGCCGCCCACCGCACTGGCGATCTGCATGACCTGTTCCTGATAGACGATAACGCCGTATGTTTCTTTGAGAATATTTTCTAGGTGCCCGTCTTCATAGGTTATTTCCTGCCTGCCCTGCTTTCGGGCAATAAAATCGGGCACCATGTTCATCGGGCCTGGACGGTACAAAGCGATCAATGCGATGATGTCCTCGATGCAGTCCGGTTTCATGGTTACCAGTATTTCCTTCATACCGGCACTTTCAAGCTGGAAGACACCGTCGGACTGTCCTTTGACCAGCAGTTCATAGGTTTGTTTATCATCGAGGGGTATGTTGCTGATATCAATGTCGATACCCCTTCCCTCCCTGATAAAGCGAAGCGTATTGTTGATAACGGTCAGGGTCTTAAGACCGAGAAAATCGAATTTTGTAAGACCCACCGCCTGAAGATCGTTCATGGAGAACTGGGTTACAACGTCATCATGAGGACTTTTACAGACGGGAACCCTTTCAACGAGCGGCTTGTCGGAAATGACAACACCGGCGGCATGCGTCGAAGAGTGTCGTTTAAGCCCCTCAAGCGCACGGGACATGGCAAGAAGTTTTCGTATTCTTTCGTCTTTCTTCTCTTCTTCTCTGAGACGCGGTTCCAGTTTTATCGCATCATCGAGCTTGATATTAAGAGTATTCGGGATCAGTTTGGCAATCTTGTCAACTTCACCATAAGGGATATTCAGTGCCCTTCCCACATCGCGGACAACGCCCTTCGCCTGCATTTTCCCGAATGTGATGATCTGGGCAACACGATCACCACCATACTTTTCCGTCACATATTTAATAATATCGTCACGCCCTTCCATGCAGAAGTCGATATCGATATCGGGCATGCTCTTTCTGGCGGGGTTCAGAAACCTTTCGAAAAAGAGTTTATAGCGGATAGGATCGATATCGGTAATGCGGATAGCGTAGGCGACAAGACTGCCTGCAGCCGATCCTCTCCCAGGGCCGACGGGGATGCCATTTTTTTTCGCGTATGTGACAAAATCCGACACGATGAGAAAATATCCCGGGAATCCCATGGATTTAATAATTTCGAGTTCCGACTCCAGTCGCTCTTCGTAGATTCGGCGAAGATCGCCATCCCCATCCTTCAGGATCTTCGGCATCAGACGTTCAAGCCCTTCACGGGCGAGTTTGGCCAGATGCTCGTCGGGACTCGTGCCGTTATGAATTTCAAACTGGGGCAGATAAATATGATCAAAGTCAAGGGTGCAATTGCACCGTTCAGCGATCTGCACCGTATTCTCGATCGCTTCGGGACAGTATGCAAAGGCGGCTTTCATCTCATCAGGTGATTTCAGGTAAAAATGATCCGTCTGAAGCCGCATGCGGTCTTCGTCATCCATGGTCTTCCCTGTTTGAATACAAAGAAGGATTTCATGGGCTTCCGCGTCGGCTCGATTGAGATAATGGCAGTCATTCGTTGCAACCGGCGGAATCGAGAGTTTTTTGCTTAGTTCTAGAATTCCCTTATTGACTTCGGTCTGCTCGGGAATACCGTTTTCCATGATTTCAAGATAGAAATTTTCCTCACCGAAAATATCCCTGTATTCCTCTGCTGCCCGTCGTGCCGCCTCACGATTGCCACGCATAAGATGACTTGGTATCTCACCGTTAAGGCAGGCGCTCATGGCGATAAGCCCGGCACTGTGCTGTGACAGCAGTTCCTTGTCGACACGAGGACGGTAGTAAAAACCTTCAATATAACCGGCGGACGTTAATTTCATGAGATTCTGGTACCCTTCGGTGTTTCGGGCGAGAACCACGAGGTGATTATTATTTGCCAGCCCGGCGGACGAATCCTTATCGAATCGACTTCTGGGTGCAACATACAGTTCACAGCCGATAATCGGTTTGATACCGTTCTTGTACGCCTTCTGGTAAAATTCCACTGTTCCGAACATATTGCCATGATCGGTCATGGCGATAGCCGGCATGGCAAATTCTTTCGCTTTCTCGAAGAGATCATCGAGGCGAATTGCTCCGTCGAGAAGACTGTACTGAGTGTGGACGTGAAGGTGGACAAAATCAACGTGTTTCATGATATTATACGTGTAATTCCGTTTGGTTATGGTATTCCGATGTGTATGTAAATACTTACGATATCAATTTATATATCGGGGGATATCGGTTGCTGTTGCAACTCGACATCCCCCAGTTGGTTGTTGAATAATGGTAAAGACCCTGAGCTTTCCTTTCCAAGGACATACGTTTCATGAGAAGTGGACGGATCTGACTTTAATCGACCCAGTAATTGGGAGCTTCCTTGGTAATGATAACATCATGGACATGGCTTTCTCTGAGTCCTGCCGATGTAATACGGACAAACTTTACGTTTTCTCTCAGCTCGCTTATTGTCTGACATCCGACATATCCCATGCCGGCTTTAAGACCGCCGATTAATTGATAGAGACTCGATGACAGCGGACCCCTGAAAGGAACCCGTCCCTCAATACCTTCCGGAACGAGTTTCATCGTTCCTTCCATTTCTTCTCCCTGGTAGTAACGGTCTCGACTGCCTGCTTTCATGGCCTCGAGCGATCCCATGCCGCGGTATACCTTATAGCTTCGTCCCTGGAAAAATATCGTTTCCCCGGGACTCTCTTCCGTACCCGCAAAGAGCCCTCCGATCATAACGGAGTGAGAACCGGCGCCAAGAGCCTTGACGATATCTCCTGAATATTTTATGCCGCCGTCGGTGATAATGGGGATGTCATATTTTAAAGATGCTTTGCAGCAATCCCTGATGGCGCTCATCTGGGGAACACCCACGCCGGCGATGATCCGCGTCGTACAGATCGAACCGGGACCGACGCCGACTTTTACCGCATCGACCCCCGCTTTTATTAACGCCTCGGCCCCTTCATAGGTGGCGACATTGCCGGCAATAAGTTCGCATTTAGGGAAATTCTGTTTCGTATCCCTGACAGCATCGATAACACCTTTTGTGTGTCCATGTGACGTATCGATGGCAATAACGTCGGCTCCTGCTGTCATTAGAGCTTCAATGCGCTCTTCCCGGTCCAGAATTCCCACGGCAGCCCCGACCCGCAATCTCCCCAGCGAGTCTTTACAGGCACTGGGGAATTTTTTGATTTTTTCGATATCCTTGATGGTGATCAATCCCTTGAGATTAAATTCGTCATCCACAACGAGAAGTTTCTCAATCCGATGTTTATGCAGGAGTTTCTTCGATTCTTCCAGGGTAATATCAGTTGAAACGGTTACGAGATTTTCCTTGGTCATCACGTTCGAAACAGGCTGGTCCAGATCAGTTTCAAATCGGAGGTCCCGGTTGGTCAGAATCCCAACGAGCTTTCGAGAACGGACAATGGGAACACCGGAAATGCGGTATCTGCTCATCAGTTCCAGGGCATCTTTTACTTTCTGCTCCGGTTCCATGGTTATGGGATCGACGATCATGCCGCTTTCGGATTTTTTCACTTTAT
>CAZCGI010000070.1:0-3188 GCA_964498145.1 uncultured Syntrophaceae bacterium | reverse complement strand
TCGACTTCAAGTGTTTGTCGCTGAATGCTCATATTTCTGTGAATAATTCCGATACCGCCTTCCTGCGCCATGCAGATTGCCGTTCTGGACTCTGTAACCGTGTCCATGGCTGCACTGATAACCGGTATTTTCAGTGTAATATTTTTTGTCAGTATCGTCGATGTATCTACTTCATGGGGCAGAATCGAAGATTCTGCCGGGACAAGAAGAAGATCATCGAACGTAAGGCCTTCTCGTATCGTTTCATCTAGCATTTAACACCCCTACCCTTTTCATCTAATATCTTTCATTTGTTAATTTGTTATGTAGTATCTGCAGTTATTTATGGTGATGTAATACGAATCGTTTTCATCATCATAATCAATAAAATCCGCAAGTTGATAATAACTTGCCCGGGAAAAACGTGCAGTAAACATATTGTCCTTTACGGAACAGTACATAACATTGTCAGCACCGATCCGCACGGTTGTCAGATCCAATTCATCAAGGTCGGAATTGTTCAATAATACATGCAACGATTCCTCATCGCTATCTTTTGAGTTGAATTTATAGACGGCCTTTACAACGTATGGTGCATCTTCGACTTCTATATAACACCGGTCGTTTGCCAACTCTATGATGTATCGTCCCGACTCATCTTTTCTCAGATTTTTATAAAACAGGTCGACGATATCTTTCCTGAACATCTCGGCACCGTGGAAATACCATACACCGTTCTTATCAACCCGTATATTGCCAAAAGGTATATCATTCGTCTGATTCGTCATCATCGCATTTGGTCCCCGCATCATCGCCTGCTGTCGAGCAGTATTGTTACCGGGCCGTTATTCAACAGTTCGATTTTCATGAGAGCCTGAAATGTGCCAGTTTCCACTTTCTCTACTTTCGTTCGTGCTTTTGCTGTAAAGTATTCATAGAGCTTTTCCGCCAGTTCAGGCTCACCGGCGTTAACGAATGAAGGCCGTCGCCCCTTTCTGCAGTCTGCAAGCAGTGTAAACTGAGAAACCACGAGCAGCTCTCCGGAAATGTCCATGAGGGAAAGGTTCATTTTACCGTTCCCGTCTTCGAATATCCTGAGATTTATAATCTTGTCGACGAGATAATCGGCATCAGCTTCTGCGTCCCCTTTCTCAACGCCGAGCAGGATCAAAAACCCCTTCCGGATTGCCCCGACGGTTGTATCATCAACAACAACCGTCGCATAATCAACCCTTTGAATAACAGCTTTCATTGTATATCTCTCGATCCTGAAATTGGCTGTGATGCTATCAATAATTATTTTTTGCTTCAAGCTTTTTTCTAAAAACGCTGAAAAGCAAGAGGCGATCAGCCTTCTCTCTCTGTTTACTGATCGCCATACTGTCAGAAAGTCATTTTCTGCCGTTCACATCAATGATACTTTTTTACTTTACAATCTTCCGGGTGTCGTTGCCTAAAAGAAGTTCTGCAATTTCATCGCAGCGGAGATGTCTCCATCGATCTTGAGTTTCCCCGACATGAAAAGCTTCATCGGACTTGCATCCTTGTTGAGCATCGCCACAAAATCAGCTGCATCCATGGTAATGGTACAGGCGGCGTTATCATTGATGCCCTCACCCGTTTCCGGGTTATTTTTGGTCAGGTCGAACCACCATTCACCGCCACCGTTGCCGTTCAAAACAAACTGGAAAATCGTATTGATTTTCTCGCTTACACCCTCGGTTGCATCAAGTCTTCCCTTGATTTTTTCAATCATATCCCTCGCAGTCACACTCATCAAACAACCTCCTATCATTAGAATAATATTATGTATTATTTATATATTACCGTTTGGCCTTTGAACCCGGCAAACTCTTATTCAGGCTCACGTTTCCTCTGATGAATCTCGATCACTCTTCATAATCAGCGATCCATCGCTACTGTTTCAGTTGACGAATTTCGTCGAGATTGGCATTCAAATCTCTACTCAACGCAATAAGTCTCCCATGCATGCGTTCGAGTTCCTCTTTCCATAGCACTTCCAGGTCGTTCGCGAAAGAGTTAAGTAATCGAGCTGTCCTTTGTTCTACAATTTTTCGATATTTTCTATAAAATCGATATCCCACAAAAATATTTATCAATGCAAAGCTTCCAAGGGCTGCAAGGCCGCGTGGGCTGAATGCGGAAAATACGGCCGTCACGATAAAGTTAAGACCACTGGCAATGCCGGGTTTTGCATAGAGGTCTTTCCAGGCATTTTCTCCCGCCAGCGAAAAAATCAAAAGACAGACGATAAAAAGATACGTGGCATACTGAATTCCCCGGTAGATTCTATGCAGCGGTCGATTTCTATCCGAGAAATGTTCCATGCCTGCCCGTACGATACTGTCTCCTATATGTTCCGTTGCAGATTGATCGAATTCACCCCGCATGCGTTCGACCAATGGCGGGATTATACCTTCGCGCAACAATCTGCCGGCGATGCTGTTCGTAATGCGGTCAATCTGCCTCCGGAAAAGTGAAACGACTTCGTCGAGAGCCGGGAGAATGGTAGATTCCGTTTCTGTTTCATCTGTTTCCATTGTTGTTTTGTTTTTTCCGAAGAGAACAAAGACACCGGCAGGACCGACAAGAACGTCCGTATTCGTTGTCATCGATATAAGCTTCGTCCGGAGTGGCGTCGACTCGGACCACAGGGTAATCACCTCCCGGAAGGTATTTCCCCCTTCCGTTATTTCCTGCTTAAAATCTGCTGCAATTTTATTTACTTGTTCTTGAAAAATGGAAAGGTTGAGAGATTCCTTTTCGAACAGAACAAAAAGCTCATCTGTCTCTTTATCGATATTTGCTGCCTTGATAGCCTTCATTTCTTTCAGTTCACGCTGTCGAAAGATCTCGTTACGGAATAGAGACAGTTGATTCCAATGGGTATGTGCGGCTTTTTTTACGACCTCCAGCGCCGATACGTGGTAAATATTCGGATCTTCGACGCCGGCATTGTCGAGATATTCCCGGAGAGAGGATAATATTTTCTGCAGTTCTTCATACCCCGTTTCCGTACTTCTCTCATCAAACAGGAGATCCACTTTGTTCAATACGAAATAAAAGTTCCGCCGTGCCTTCGGAACGCTCTGCAGAATGTCGAAGAACTGGGCGTCACCATATTTTTCCGGGGATGTAACCCATACAAGAAGATCAAGATATTCAAGAAATGCAATTACCTGCTCCTT
>CAZCGI010000069.1:0-8317 GCA_964498145.1 uncultured Syntrophaceae bacterium | reverse complement strand
CAGACACTGGACGGACTCTACCAATGAAAAATATAATTCTGATCGGATACCGCTGCACGGGAAAATCATCAGTCGGCAGAAAGCTCTCAAACGTGCTCAATCGCCCTTTCGTCGACACGGATAATCTCATTACAGACCAGACAGGACTGTCAATCAGAGAAATAGTAAACCAGGGCGGATGGAAACTTTTCAGGAAAAAGGAAAAAGACGTGGTACACCAGGTATCGGCATCGTCGGGGCAGATAATCGCCACCGGTGGAGGCATTCTCGATGATGACGAAAACCGGCTCCTGCTGAAACGAAACGGGCTGTTTATCTGGCTCACCGCCTCCAAGGAAACGATCTTGGCTCGTATGCAGACCGATAAGCAGACCAACGATCAGCGGCCGGCCCTCTGCGATACCGATCAGGAACATGAGATTGCAATCATGCTGGCGCAACGGGAACCGGTCTACCGGCAGGCAGCGGACCTGATTATCGATACATCGGGAAAATCGATCGACGACGTTGCCAACGATATCACTCTTTTTGTGGACCGCAGTGAAACTGACAAAAATTTATGAGAAAGGGAAAACCATGGCAGGCAATACCTTTGGCGTCATGTTTAAAGTAACAACGTGGGGCGAGTCCCACGGAACAGCCATCGGTGCGGTGATTGACGGCTGTCCTCCCCGGATACCGCTTGTCGAATCGGATATCCAGGAAGACCTCAACAGGAGAAAACCGGGCAAAGGCGCTTCCGCATCACCGAGGAAGGAAGATGATGTCGTAGAAATCCTTTCAGGAACTTTCGAGGGGAAAACTACGGGAACACCCATCTCGTTGATCATATACAACAAGTCTGCCCGAAGCAAAGACTACGATGCATACCGGGAGGTGTTCAGACCGGGTCACGGGGACTTCACTTATGACCGTAAATACGGCATCCGGGATCACCGGGGCGGCGGTCGCGCTTCCGGCAGGGAAACGGCGGCCCGGGTAGCCGCCGGAGCCATCGCCAAAAAAATATTGCAGCGGGAAGGCATCACAGCGGTTGCTTATACGAAAGAGCTGGGCGGCATCGTCGCCGAATCTGCTGACCTCGCCACCATCGGGCAAAATGAACTTCGCTGTCCGGATGCGGCGGCGGCACAGCGAATGATGGAGAAACTTGCCGAGGCAAAGAAAGACGGCGACTCCCTCGGAGGGATTGTCGAGATTATTGTCCGCGGGTGTCCTCCCGGTCTCGGCGAACCTGTTTTCGATAAAATCGATGGGGATCTCGCCAAGGCCCTCATGAGCATCGGAACAGTGAAAGGCGTTGAAATCGGAGCGGGCTTTCAAGCGTCGCGCATGACAGGTTCTGAATGCAATGACCCCATAACGCCCGACGGGTTTCTCAGCAACAATGCCGGGGGCATCCTCGCCGGCATCACTTCAGGTCAGGACATCGTCATCCGTGTGGCCTGCAAGCCAATCGCCTCAATCGAAAAACAGCAGGCAACGGTGGACAGTACGGGAAACCCGACAACCATATCCGTAACCGGGCGCCACGACGTCTCCGTGATCCCCCGGATCATACCGGTCTGTGAGGCAATGGTTGCCATCACCCTGGTGGATCACCTGTTACGGCAGAAATCACTGACGTGAAGACGATCATGAATCAAGGGGTTGTATTATAAAATTACCCAGCCGTGGAAATTTGAGAAATAAGTACCCGAGTAGTCTGAGGTAAGCTCCGTAAATGTATTAAAAACTGGAATGAACTCGGTGAAAATGAATTCGAGCAACAACTCGTAAACGACCTACCCTTTTTCTTTATTGAAAGAAAGTGGAACCCGTACATTTGTTCAGATAAACGACGATTTCGTCTTTAGTGTACACACTATTGTGCCGATATTTGCTATGACGTAAGAGTTAACACTTACATACAGTGATAGAGCATTGACGAATGAGCATAAATGGTCCGCCTACAGTCGACGAACCAACTTTTCCAGTTTAAACTGATATCTTCATGTAACTTTATAATGGTAAAAGGTCACATTATGGAAAAAGATCGAAGGAAGCGCACGAGGGTGCCCGTTTCGGTTGATGCTAGCATTTCAATCGGAGCAGAAAAAGTAAGTGTACAGGTCTTAAATATAAGTTTGACTGGTTTACTTTGTACCGGACACAACCATTTTAAAAATGATGAATCGTGTCTTGTAACAATAATCCTTAATTCCGAAATTCACATAAAACTTCAAGGGAAAATACTGAGGACAGGAGAACTGGAAACAGCAATCGCTTTTTCATCCATGGACGAGGAAAATTTTATTCTCCTAAAAAGACTCATACAACACAACGCCGTTGATGCAGATACAATCGATGGAGAACTGCTTATGCCGGCATATTCATGATGGGACTAATGGGAATCGGTCGCACCATGGTGGGCCGATAACATGTTCACCATCTTCAGTCAACAGTCCACGAGTGACACTCTTTTTCGCCCTGAATGTGGTGCCAAGAACTTTTGCAGGGCATTTATCTCTTTGAAATCACAATGCTACTATTTGCAGGTGTTAAATCCAGGTAAAGATAAAATCATCGAATCAACCTGTTATATTGTGATTTACGCTTTCTCTGAGCAACGCTTTTCTATCCATAAAATGGACATTAGGGGAAATACCGATTTTTTCTCGATCGGCGCCGAAATGTGCATTGATGCTCTGTCTGTTGCGGTTATTCTCAGTGAAGTCAAGAACGAAACATTTCTACTGCAACTTTTGAGTGATCATATCTTTAATCAGTTTCGGATTGGCCTTACCCTGAGACGCTCTCATACCCTGTCCGATGAGAAATCCCAGCGCCTTTTCATTTCCCGCTTTATAATCATCGATTGCCTGCGGATTGCCGGATAATACCTGCTCCACCAGTTTCTCAAGTTCAGCGGAATCAGATACCTGGCGGAACCCGTGTTTTTCCACTATGTCTTCAGGAGTTTGATCGCTCTCAAAAAGCTTTGAGAGTACTTCACGTGCAGATTTGGCATTGATCACGTCGCTCTCAAGCATTGCAAGGAGATTCGCCAGTCGCTTCGGCGTCACTGTTGTATCTGAAATAGTCTGACGGTAGTCTTTTAATGACGGAAGGAACTGCGTGGCAATCCACTGGAAAGCCGTTCTCGGGGGCACATCATTCCCGGCAACTGCTTCAAAATATTCGGATAGATCCCGTTCCGAACTCATGAGAACCGCTTCATCA
This sequence comes from uncultured Syntrophaceae bacterium, assembly GCA_964498145.1. Taxonomy (GTDB): domain Bacteria; phylum Desulfobacterota; class Syntrophia; order Syntrophales; family UBA6807; genus DSDU01. The sequence continues at coordinate 5,095 of CAZCGI010000069.1, read as the reverse complement.
CGGGTCAGACCATACTGGCTCATAAATCGTTCCGCTTTTCGGATCGGCATTTCCGGAAGGAGGGAACGAATGTCATCAAGCCATTCATCGGAAATCGTAATGGGTGGCACCGATGGGTCCGGCACACAGGGACCTTCAAACTTGCCCCGCATTGCCACAGTAATACCTTTGTCGGGATCCCACAATCTTGTATGCAGCACAATCGATTCACCGGTATCAAGACGTTCAGCCTGGCGGCCTATTTCGTAATCGATGGCGTCACCCACGTTGTGAATGGAGTTCATATTCTTGATTTCCACCTTCGTGTTAAACTGGTCAGAGCCTCGGGGCCGAATTGAAATATTGGCGTCAACCCTCATGGTGCCCTGTTCCATACTGCACTCGGCACTGCCCACATAACGTATCTGAGACCGCAGCACCTTTATGTACTCCATAGCCTCATGAGAATTCCGTATGTCCGGTTCACTCACGATCTCAATTAACGGCGTTCCTGCGCGATTGAAATCAACAAGACTGATCGGTGTCTTCCCCTCCGTTTCATGTACGAGCTTGGCAACATCTTCTTCCATATGCACTTGTCGTATACCGATTTTTTTGGGACGGCCCTCTTCATCGATAATTTCGACCCATCCATTTCGCGCCAACGGCTTATGAAATTGTGAAAGTTGGAATCCTTTGGGTAAGTCAGGATAATAATAGACTTTTTGATCGAATGCATTGTGATCCTGAATCTCGCAATTGAGAGCGAGGGCAGCAAGCGTTGCTTTCTCAAGAACTTCCCCGCTGAATTGAGGAATCGCTCCCGGAAGCCAGAGACAAATAGGACAGGTATTCTTATTGGGCTCGTCGCCGGGTCTGTTCGGACAGTCGCAAAACATCTTCGTATCAGAGTTGAGCTGGATATGAATTTCAAGACCGATCACCGCTTCATAATCCATAATTACCTGTCTCCTTCCGCTTTATTTACAAGATGCGTCACAAATGTCAGCAGACGGGCATCGCCGAGGCGAGGCGCGAAAAGCTGAAACCCCGGGTCTGTTTCACGGCCGAACACGCCGCCGGGCATATAAATCGCCGGGACACCGGCTACGTTTGCCGGCAGTGCATGTGTGCAGAGTTCGTAAATTTCATTTATCGTCTTCATATTGTCAGCAGAAACGGTCCCGGACCTTATTGGAAGAATAAGATAGTCAACGGTTTCGTATAATGATTCGATCAGGCGTACCAGCCGGGACCGAATGCGGCAGGCATTTTCGAATGCTTCGTAGTTTTCGAATTGAAAATATGCACCCTGGAACAAATATGCCTTGACCGGCAATCCGAATGCCTCACCCCGTGATTTGAGATACATTTCATTCCAGTTCTTTGCCGCCTGCGCCCGATGACCGTATCGCACTCCGTCATATTTTCCAGCGCTGGAAGAAGCTTCTACCGATCCGATAACATTGTGGACCGTACTGAACAGGTTGTATTCATCGAGGCTCACCTCACGAATCGTTATGCCCGTCGCTTCAAGACGCGACAGGGAAGCTCTGAACGCCTGATACGAATCCTGATCAAGCATCTCCAATGCCTCTCGAACAACTCCGAGCGTAACGCTTTCGAATGCACTATCTTCGAGTGAACCAAAATCGGGGAATTCGTCTGACATTGAAAAATCATGGTCATCTTCCCCTGCTATCGCCGAGAGAACGGCCAGAATCTCCCGCGGCGACTTCGCGATAATGCCAAAACATTCCATTGACGGAACGAGACCGATGAGGCCGAACCGTGACACGATACCGTGACTTGGTTTGAATCCGAACAAATGGACCGATGACGCAGCGATGCGGGCATCACCCATCGTATCCATCATCAGCGCGACATCGACCGCTCCGTCGGATACGGCCCGCGCCGATGTATTGCCGGTAAAGCCAAACCCGAGTTCACTCATTCGCGTGCTCCCGATAATCGTCACTCCCTCTTTGCGAAGGCGATCGACAACCGTGGCATCTTCAAGCGCCACATATCGTTCCAATGCAACCGAACCGGCTTCTGTCGGCCAGCCTCGAACCCCCATTGTGGGCTGGACGGCTACCGTGATACTTTCAAGAGCCCCGCCATCGTCGGTGACGGGCGGTTCCGGATCGATGTAGGTGAAAATTTCTGTTATCATGATGTTTTTCCTTTTGATGCATTCACATGGAAGCAATCGACCATCAAGTGAACACTTTCATTCGATTATTTGCAGGACACTGATCGGCTGTCGTCTGCTATTCTAATATACTTGCGACCTTGAAAAAGTCTCCCTTAACAGCGGGGGCATTGCGAAAGAGTTCTCTGTTTTCATTCAAAGAACTCCGCCGGGCCTTCGGTTCCATTCTCATCCTGTTCGCTACAGAAATAACTGAAAACAGGGGGTCATCATTTCCACGGCGGTCATTGACGATCTCCGCAAGCCCTCGTGCATCGTTTACCGCTTTCTCAATGTGAGATCGTTCCGTATCATCAACGGCAATCCGGGAAACCCAGGAAAGAGAATCGACCAGATCTCCTTCCTTCTCTGAACCGGGCAGGAGTTTTTCACTGCCTCCCAGATCGAGGAGACTCAATTCTGCGAGATGTTCTTGAGCGACGTTTGACGGAGCCTGCGTCAGGGGACAGAAAGCGCTTCGATTCTTCGGAAAGGCGATGACTTCACGTATCGATGAAGTTCCCAAAATCATAGCGACAACACGATCCATGCCGAGGGCGAGTCCGCCGTGAGGGGGAATACCGTAATCGAAGGCATTGATAAAAAACCCGAACTTTTCTTCTACTTCTCTCTCCGAAAGCCCGAGAGCCTGAAAAATCCGCCGCTGGACATCCTTACTGTTTATACGGATGCTGCCGCCGCCGAGTTCCTCGCCGTTGACCACCAGGTCGTAGGCCCGGGAACGCAATGAAAGGAGGTCATCGCGATTATCGGGATCAAAATCGGTACGATCAGGGGCTGTGAACGGGTGATGACTCGACGTAATCCCATCGTCCGTGGCATCAAACAGAGGAAAATCGGTAATCCATACGGGATAGAACGAAGCGTGAGGTATCAAATCAAGTCGCTCCGCAAGGTGAAGCCGCAATAATCCAAGAACCGACGTAACAATTTCATATGACGGATCGGCAATCATGATAATGACATCGCCGTTTTCCGTATCGAAACGCTCCAGGATTGCCTGCTTTTCTTCATCGCTGAAGAATTGAACAATATTCGACTCAAGAGTACCGTCGATGACTCTCATCCACGTCATCCCCTTAGCACCGAAGCTCGGCACAATCTGCTTGGCATATTCATTCTGGAGAACGTTTTTACTTAACTTTTCCGACTGGCCTTTTATATTAATTCCCTTGATACACCCGCCGCGCTGGAGTATCTGCTTGAAAATACCGTATGATGTTTGGTGAAAAACATCCGTAGCATCTATAAATCGCAAACCAAAGCGAAGATCGGGACGATCAGAGCCGGTCGTATCGATTGCCTCCTGATACGTCATGCGGGGGAACGGACGGGGAAGATCAACATCTCCAACTCGAAACATCCGGACCGTAAGTTCTTCCAACAGGGTATACATATATTCTTCATCAATAAAAGAGGCCTCAATATCAAGCTGAGTGAACTCGGGCTGTCTGTTGGGACGCAGGTCCTCATCACGGAAACACCGTGCAAGCTGATAGTAACGCTCAAAACCGCTTACCATGAGGAGTTGCTTGAACAGCTGCGGCGATTGGGGAAGTGCGTAAAACTGTTTCTCATGTATGCGGCTCGGCACCAGATAATCTCGAGCTCCTTCGGGGGTGCTTTTTGTCAGTATGGGAGTTTCCACATCAATAAATCCGCATTCATCCAGATAATCCCGGACACACTTGAATATGCGATGCCTCTGCATGAAATTATGCTGCATTGACGGACGACGGAGGTCGAGATATCTATACTGAAGCCTGAGATCCTCCGCGACCGATTCGACACCCTTCACCGCAGCGCCAACCACCATCGCCTTTTCTGAAATAGGAAACGGAAGAGTGTCTGCCTTACTCAAAATGGAAAGTTCTGTGGCGACAACTTCGATACCGCCGGTATCAATATTCGGATTTTCCGTGCCATGCGCCCGTCGAATTACCCGTCCCCTCACGGTAACACAAAACTCGCTTCGTAACTGACCGGCTTTTTTGCAGACATCTTTCGGTGAGGCATCGGGGCTGAAAACTACCTGGACAACGCCACTTCTGTCACGAAGATGGATAAACAGGACTTCCCCATGGTCTCTGAGAGCATCAACCCAGCCCGCTAATTGAACCTCACGATTTTCATCGGCACTGCCTAGCTGTCCGCAATTCGTACGTTCACGGTATATCATCAGTTGAGTTTCCTTTCTTATGTATCAACAAAGACGGCTTTGTGAGCCCCGCCGTATGCTATCAAATCGCTACCGGCCGCTTTTGATCGATCTGAACAACTATCCACTGGAACTACCCGATAAAACAATCAGGCGGTCATTAACGAACCGCAGGTTGTGCCCATAGTGGACACCTTATCGAATACAGCGGCAGAGGTTATCAAACCTCATTCATTGTTTCAAGGCAAATATGTCGAATCTTCCGCCAACCATTGCAAATATGCATGGCGATTCAACACAATTCGACATTTATGTTTATATTCTGATAACGAAGGGTACATGGAAAGGGCTATGGTGCGGGTTTATGGACTCGGGGGATTATGGTGGGTCAGTGGGGGCTATGGTGGGGGCTATGGGGTCGTTGACTATTGACTAAGACTGCTCAAGCCTCTTTCGGACTGCTTCATACAGCTTCCTGATTGTTCTATCTTTTTCCATCCGGGCGTGGAGACGTCGTTTATTATGACTCAGGGCAGCAACACTCACCTTCCCCAGTTCTCGACCGATCTCGGTCATGCTCATTCTGGCATTCAGATACTCACAGCACAGTTCCATAAAAATGGATCGCGCGATTGCCGATGTACTTCGCTTGCGGTTGAGGTCGTCTTTGTCAACATCGCAGACGGCCGCCACATGTCCTGCAATTTCGTCGATGGTCAGTGTTCGTCTGGAAGGCAATGGCA
>CAZCGI010000068.1:7204-8336 GCA_964498145.1 uncultured Syntrophaceae bacterium | reverse complement strand
ATTTTATTGACGACAAGTTCGGCTGCCTTGACGGATGGCAGACCGTATGATGCGAGGTCGCCGCTGTGCGCACCGGCTACACCGAGTTTTATGACATCAGCCGCAAAACTCGTACCGAAGGTGCAACACGCCAGAAACAAAAGCGACGTGACAATGATAAAATACTTTCCAAGACTTTTCTTCATACCGTATGCCCTCCTAAGTGAATTTATTAGACAAATAACAGCTCCGTTGAGCTGCATGTATAATCTGATAGCCACTACAAGTCAAGATAAAAGTGCCTAATATGTAAGAATCCTTTTCTTTTCAAAAATCTGATGGTGTTTGATTGTGTCGGAAATCCTCCGAAAAAATAATGATGAACCCCTTTCGGTAATCATTGGAAGTAATGAAAACGGAGTTAATGCAGTCATATGTGTTACCTGTATCATTTGTGAGTTATTTCCAGACAAACAATTATTGATTCATTATGTATTCTATTAAAAACATAATGAAGCCCCGGCATCTCACGGCATACTATGTAACATAAGTGGCAACGCATTCTGTCAGATCATCCATTATAGAAGAGGGAGAAAGTAAAATGTAAAAGAGAAATATGCCTGTCGCTTGTGAAGAGAGAGTAGTTGAGACGAGCTGATCAGGTATTCACATATCAATTCCCTGAGGTGTTACGTCGGTATTACTGTTGTTTCAAGGCGTTGTAATCTGCTTTTTGCCTTCAGGGTTAACTGTTTTCAGATAGCGAAAGGTACCTTCTTTCACCTGCAAAAAGACGAGATTCTTGACAGCATCTCCGTTGCTGCCGATCGTTATAACACCGGACACCCCTTTGAAACCGTTTGTATGTGCGAGAGCATTTCGTATTTTTGTACCCCTGAATGATTTTGCCCTTTCTATCGCATCGATGAGGACAAAGTATGCGTCGGCACCGAGCACTTCATAAGGTCCGGCTTCTTTTCCAATTGCTGCCGTGAAATGATTAAGAAAATGGTTGGCCAACGGTGTAACCGCCAGAGATTTATCGAAATGGCCGGTAAATATAAGGCCTTCAACATCATCACCGCCAAGCTCTATCAATCCCTTGGTTTGTACACCATCAGCCGATATGATAGAAACGTTGAGGCCCAATTTT
>CAZCGI010000068.1:1767-7149 GCA_964498145.1 uncultured Syntrophaceae bacterium | reverse complement strand
GCCTGACGGCAAGCTCTGGCAACTTCCCTGAAATAGTTTGGCATATACAAAACATCGGGCTTGGCAGCCATGATTGCCTGTAGCTGCATGGTGAAATCTTGATCCGAAGTCTGGCAATAGGTGTGAGAGACAATTTTCCCACCCTTGTTCATAAATGTGCGTTCAAAGACATTTGCCAAGCCGACACTGTAGTCTTGAGCAATGTCTATCAATACTGCAGCTTTTCGCGCGCCGAGAGTTTCATAGGCGTATGCCGCGGCAACTTCACCTTGAAACGTGTCGGTGAAGCAGACCCGAAAAATGTACGTTCTGTTCTCAGTAATTAAAGGATTGGTTGTTGTGGGGGAAACCATGGGAATCTTGGCCCAATCGGCAATTGCCGCTCCGGCGAGTGTCCCGTTTGTGGTTGCCCCACCGATGATTGCCCGTACATGATCCGTTTTTATAAGCTTATTAACGGCGTTCGCCGCTTCCATTTTTTCACTCCTCGTATCGACTAAGACAAGATCAACCTGTCGGTTAAGAACAGTGGGACGAATCGTGTGGGCAACCGTTATCCCCTGGTAGACCGCCTGCCCATAGACGTTCGAACTCCCCGACATGGGAAGGTAAACGCCCAGTTTTACGGAGCTTGCCGTGCTGAGATCCGGTAGACATACTGCAATACAGATAAAAATGAATGAAACAAGTAAGCCGTTGAATAGATTTCGTAGCATTATTGAGCCTATCCGTTGGAATGTCTGACTATATTAGTAAAAATTGTTCACAGTATCAAGGAATTATCTTTCAACGCAGCCGAATTATAGGTCGCTGATGAAAAAGAGGAAATCGCCGGCCCGGAATACGGCATAGAGATCACACCCTTGGTTGCACCATTCAGCCTGACACAGTTCTTCGTTATTTATCTTTACCCTTTTTCCTGAACACTAATCTGATAGGTACCATATCAAAGGGAAGTTCCTCTCTGATTTTATTTGCCAGGTACCGCTCGTATGAGAAATGGATGCCTTTCGGTTCGCGAACAAAAAAGATAAACGTGGGAGGTCGAACTGACGTCTGGGTGACATAGCTGAACGGGTTTGGTTTATTTCGGTATCGTGACGGTGGAAAGGCATCAACAAACTCCCGGACCTTCCTGTTCAATTCGCCTGTCGGGATTCTTGTCGTGTACTGTTCATATGCCTTTTCTATCAATTCGAATATCCTGAAAATCCGTTGACCGGTGAGAGCCGACAGCGATATGATCGGTGCGAAGTCGAGGTATTTCAGCTTACTTTTTATTTTCTTCACATGAACACCGATGGTGCTGTTGTCCTTTTCGAGAAGATCCCATTTATTCATTACGACGATACACGCAACACCGCGTTCGTAGGCGAGCCCGGCTATCTTGGTATCCTGATCGGTTATGCCTTCTGAAGCATCAATCAGGATCAATGCAACGTCACACCGGTTCAGCGTTCGTATAGCCTCCATAACACTGTATTTTTCAAGTTGAAGACCGATCTTGCTTTTCCGTCGGATTCCCGCGGTATCGATTAACAGATATTTCCTGTCATTGATTTCGAAAGGTGTATCGATTGCATCACGGGTTGTGCCCGGTGTGGGATTTACGATCGTTCGTTCATACCCGAGTATTTTATTAACCAGGGACGACTTGCCCACGTTGGGCTTTCCGATGACGGCGATCTTTATCACGGTATCGTCGATATCTTCAGGCTCTGTTGCCGGCAGATGCTCAATGATATCGAACATGAGATCACCGACACCGAGTCCGTGCTGAGCCGACAGGGGATACACGTGATCGATGCCAAGCTGGTAGAAGTCATAAGCGTCAGGAAACTGCTTCGGACTGTCAACCTTATTAATGGCATAGCAGACCGGTTTGAGGGTTTTTCTCAGCATACCCACAATTTCCCGATCGGACGGTGTCAGGCCCTCTCGTCCATCCATGAGAAAAATAATGATGTCGGCCTCTTCGATAGCCAGGATTGTCTGTTCACGCATCTGAATCAGCATCCGGTCCATAGACACCGGTTCGAATCCGCCTGTGTCGATAAGTGTGAACAGACGGTCATCCCACTCACATTCGGCATAATTCCGATCTCGGGTGGCTCCCGGTTGATCGATGACAATCGCTTTTTTATGTGATGACAGACGGTTGAAAAGGGTCGATTTACCTACGTTAGGCCGTCCGACAATGGCAATGATTGGTTTCAAAGTATTCATCCTCTCACTTATAAACTATCAGCTCTCAGCTAAAACATGGACCGTTTAACAATCCGGAACACCCGGGCTGATCGCTGTCAGCCAGCAGCTATTTGATTATTTGTATCCGAACTCCTTGAGCATCCGTTCGCTTTTTGTCCAGTCTTTGCTTACTTTGACAAATAATTCAAGATATATTCTGGTTCCAAAAAACTGTTCCATCTCTAGACGCGCCTGTTTCCCGATTTCCTTAAGCATACTTCCCTTCTTGCCGATGATGATCCCCTTCTGGGAATTCTTTTCAACGTTAATGGCGGCACTGATTTTGATGAGATTTTTTCGCTCGTCCTCCTTGAAAGATTCAACAACGACGGCAGTAGAGTAGGGGATCTCCTGATGAGTCAACAGCATGACCTTTTCCCTGATGATTTCCGCCGCAAGAAATCGCTCAGAGCTGTCAGTATACATATCATCGGGAAAATACTTCGGCCCTTCCGGCAATAGCTTCCAGACGGTGTCGAGAACAATATCCACATTGAAACCATTGAGTGCACTGACGGGGATAATGTCTTCGAAGGAAAATCGATGCTGCAGGTCGTCTATAAACGGCAGGAGGCGATCCTTTTCAATAAGATCGACTTTATTGATAATCAGGAGGACGGGAACGGATACAGATGCAAGTGACTCGATGATCAAAGCATCTTCGGCGTCAAAATGAGCATCCGCATCGACAAGCAACAGGATGATGTCGACATCTCCGAAGGTATTGACCGCTGCGGAAACCATATATTTATTCAGCGGTGATTTCGCATTGTGTATTCCCGGAGTATCGAGAAAAATTATTTGTCCTTCATCGGTATTATAGATGCCCATAATCCGATTTCTCGTCGTCTGTCGCTTGTAGCTTGTAATGGCCACTTTTTCACCAATGATGTAATTGAGGAGCGTTGACTTTCCCACGTTCGGTTTACCGATAATACCGACAAAACCTGATTTAAACACAAAAGCCTCCAATCGTAAGCAAAATAACGAATGACAAAATAAAATTGATAAATACCGAACAGTCAAAGGCAAGATTGGGTAACTGCACGGGATCATCAAAAATCGGCATATAATAAATCTTCATATATTCTTCTGTCTTCAGACTTCTGACTCCTGTCTTCCAGTTATCATTTCACACCAATTTTCTTCTGAATTCTGTCTCCTGACTTTTCACAAATGATTCCCTGTCAATTCCATATATTTCCCCCCCCATGATCATGACAATTGTCCCCCGCGGCTGTTCCGGTTGTGTTTCGATTGTTATCTCGGAAAGACGGAAGCGCTCCCGGAGCAGGTCGATATTTGCATTCCGATTTCCCCGAAAATCGGAAATGTCTTTCGGATTGAGACGAAATGTGCAGGCATGTTCTTTCATCTCAAAGCCGGTGAGAAGCCGTATCGTCATATCGTACAAGAGGGAACTTTCAACAAGCGATCGGAAGGCCGGATGGTAGGGACCGGCGACGATCGCTCCGTCCCGTTCCATCTCCGCGGTCATCTGGAGACCCAGCCGTATTACGGCGATTTCTGCCCGTCTGAACTTTACAAGAGCATCCTTACACAGTCTGACGGCCTCGGAAAGTGCAAGTGGTGTATAGTCACCGTGCCGATACAAGTTGGCCAGTTCCGTCTTTTCGAAAACAACCGTGGGGTGAATCCTCACCATGTGGGGGTGAAGCGTAATTATTTCATCCACAGTGTATGCGAAACCCGCTGCGGTATCACCGGGCAGCCCCACCATGAGGTGAACACCCGTTTCAATGCCCGATTCTTTCAGGAGTCGGACCGCCTGCCGTACATCCCCGGAGGTGTGTCCCCGCTTCGAACGTTCAAGAACTTCGTCTACCATCGACTGTGCGCCGATTTCGACAGTTTGCACTGAATATTGTTTAAGGAGGGCTATACGCTCACTGTCTATATAATCAGGGCGCGTCGATATCCGGATCGACTGCACCAGGCCCTTTCGTACATAGGATTCGGCGTTGTCAAGAAGTTCCTCTTGATATTTCCTGTCCATGCCGGTGAAATTGCCGCCGTAGAAGGCAATCTGAAGGTGGTCGGCAGGTTTCTTAACCGTGCTGAGGCATTGCACGACGGTACGGTCGATCAGGTCGGCCGTGATTCTGTCGGGATGGGTCCCGGCGGTGATTCGTTCGTTGCAGTATACACAGCGGTTGGGACACCCCTGGTATACCACGAAGAGCGGGATGATTTTATAATTCATATTTTCACAGTTGTCGTGCCGCGCCGCAACTACGTCGGGTCGGATTCGATTTTGTTGAGTTCATCGAGTGCCTTTTTGGCGGCGTTCTGTTCGGCTTCCTTTTTACTTCTTCCGATTCCGGTGGCCGAAACATGATCGGAAATGGTCAATTTAACCTGAAAGATTTTGTCGTGGTCGGGTCCGTATTCATGGAGCAGGGTGTACCGGGGAATTACTTTGTATCTGCTCTGGCTCAATTCCTGGAGAGACGTTTTGTAGTCCCGATAGAAACGGTCCTCCGTCCATTCGTCGATCAGCGATGTGAAGACGTTCTCGATAAAATTACGGGCCTTCTCGAATCCACCGTCAAGGTAGACAGCGGCTATTATCGCTTCGAATGTGTTTGAGAGGATCGAATGTTTGTGCCGTCCGCCCGATGCCTCCTCACCTTTACCGAGGAGGAGAAAATTTCCTATATCGAACAGTTCAGCGACACGTGCCAGGGGTTGCTCGTTAACGATAGATGCCCTCAGTTTGGAGAGTTGACCTTCCGTATAGTTTGGGAAGCGTCTCACCAGAATATCGGTGATGCACAGTTCAAGAACTGCATCGCCCAGAAATTCAAGCCGCTCATTATCCCGGTAATTGAGATCCTGATTTTCGTTGACAAACGAACGATGCGTCAATGCCTTATGAAGTAAGGTGATATTGTTGAATTTATAAGAAAGGATGTCTTCGAGACCCGTGAGGTGCTCAATCCTGTCTTCAAAAATGTGAGGTTTTTCTTCCAACTATTTTTCCTCCTGTCGGATTTCCGGCGGCAACTGTGATGATATGATTTGACATCCATGCTTCGCCGTTTTCTATCAGAACGGGAATATACTTTTTTGAGAATCCTTTCATAAACCCCGTGTCACGGTCGCTGGTGTCCT
>CAZCGI010000068.1:0-1757 GCA_964498145.1 uncultured Syntrophaceae bacterium | reverse complement strand
TCCTCGACAAGGACTGAAAGATTTTTTCCGATGAACATTTTATTATATGCAATTCGCTTCCTTCTGCCAATATCCCGTAATATCTTCCCACGTTCTTTTTTTACCGGGTCGGGAACCTGGGCGGGAAGGGTGGCTGCCACCGTGCCGGGACGGGCGGAGAAGGGAAATACGTGGAGGTACGCCACCGGCAGGTCTTTGATGAATGCTTTGGTATTTGAGAATTCTCTTTCACCTTCGCCGGGGAATCCTACTATAACATCGATTCCGATGGCTACATCGGGAATAGCTGAAACAATTGCTTCGATGCGATTTTTGAACTGGTCGGAACTGTAATGCCGGTTCATTGCCTTTAAAATAACGTCGTCGCCGCTCTGAAGCGGTATGTGCAGATGCGGACAGATCAGAATCGATTCTGATATGTGCCGTATCATCTCATCGGTAATTTCTGTCGGTTCAATAGAACTGATGCGAATTCGTTCCACGATCTTCTCGATTTCAATCCGCCTGAGAAGATCGAGAAAGCTGAGAGGATGGGGAAAATCGAGGCCCCATTGACCGAGGTGAACTCCCGAAAGAACGATTTCGCGATAACCGGCATTTCGCAATCTGTGCATTTGCCGCAGAACTTCATAACCCGGCATGCTTCTGCTCCGTCCCCGGGCATACGGAACGATGCAATAACTGCAGAAAGCGTTGCATCCATCCTGTATCTTCAGAAAGGCTCTGGTATGACCGGGGAATTCAGTAACGGGGAGTCCCGAAAAATCGGTATGATCCGATGTGTCGGTCATGAAGAATTCTTTATAACGCCCTGTATTGTCTTCAAGCAGATCGGGGATGGTCGTTTTTCCTTCCGTTCCTACAACAAGCGTTACCCCGGGAAGTTTCTTAAGTTCCTCCGGGGAAATCTGGGCGTAACAGCCCGTCACGATGATCGATGCGTCTGGATTGATCCGGTTGGCTCTCCTGATGAGTTGTCGGGATTGATAATCCGTTTTTGCCGTTACGGTGCAGGTGTTAATGATATACACATCGGCTGTCGACGTAAACGGAACAATGGCAAATCCTCGCCGGGCGAGCTCCTCGGTAAGACCGGCGGTTTCATATTGGTTGACTTTACAGCCGAGTGTGGTGAGGGCAACTTTAGTCATGGCGCAGTCCTTTTTCTATCCAGCCGCCACCGATCAGGGTTTCTCCCTTATAAAAGACAGCCGCCTGACCGGGGGCAACAGCTTTTTGCGGTATATCGAAGGAAACCTTTACTGTATCTTCGTCCAAAATCCGCACATCCGATTCGACACCGCGATGACGATATCTGATATACGTGTGAGCCCTGACATGATCAGTCTTTGAATATTCGGGAGAGATCCACACGACCTTCCGGGCAACCAAACCGGAGAAATACTGTTCTTCCTCCCGACCGACAATAACCTGGTTCGTCTCTTTTCTGATATCTACCACATAATAGGGACGCTCTGAAGCGATATTGAGCCCCCGCCGCTGTCCGATGGTGAGGGAATGAATTCCCCGGTGTCTTCCCACAATTTCGCCAGGGGTGTTTACAATATCCCCAGGCTGGAAATCATGATCACGTTCAATAAATCGTTTGTAATCATCATCGGGGATGAAGCAGATTTCCTGACTTTCCCGTTCTGTTAGAGCACCCAGGTTGAGTTCAGCGCCGATGGTATTAACGTCCGTTTTTAATACTTTTCCGTTGGGGAGAAGCAGTTTTTCCTGTTCCTTTTGTCCGAGCA
>CAZCGI010000067.1:0-8342 GCA_964498145.1 uncultured Syntrophaceae bacterium | reverse complement strand
CGGTGATCGTGTGATAATCCATAGAGACACCCAGATATTTGATAGATTTGGTGATCGATAGCACATTCGATTGCCGTTGTAAACATCTGTCATTCAATTCAAGGTGGAAAAGTATACTCACTTTCCAGAAATCCGGGGCACATAGAGTGACTGCCGAGAAACGGGCCGAGAGGAGACAATATTAAATGAGTTCTCACTTATGCTTACCTCACTCCGGGGTCTTTGTCAGAGGCAGTTCATGACATTGAACTTGTGAGGTGTTTACGACGACATCAAACTTTATTTTTCGATGATAAATAATGACCTGATGTATTGACAAAAAGGGGTTATTTTACTAATTACACAACAATTGCAAAGAGGACTGTGCTGGCATGGCGACAATCGGATACTGCATCAGATGTGGGGCAGTCGGGATTCCCGAAATGAAGCGACAGGGAAGTTCACGGCTGGAATTGTTCCTCTTTTTATTGTTAATCATCCCCGGCCTCATTTACTCAATATGGCGTGATTATCAACCAAGAGTAGTTATTTGTCCCTTTTGCAAACAGTTTAACTGCATGATCCCTGCGAGGCATCCATTAGCTCGAAAAGCCCTGAATAATCAATAGTCCGTAAAGCATATCTTTTTAAGGCAGGGTTGTTCCTGTCATGATCCTGTAATAAGTTTCACATAGAAGAAGTGATTCGTTTCATTTGAGTCCTTTCCGCTTTCCCGTAGTATAACCCTCAGTCAGGCATCCCGTATCACGAGCCTTTCAAAACCTATTCAAACGTAATTCATTCACGACTGATAAACAATCTGAAATGTAAAGATCACAGTAAGGAGAGATTGGTCATGAGAGCCTTATTAGCTTCATTAACATGGAGTAATGTCAGAGGTATTTTTGATGGTTTAACGACAAGTCGTCAACACAGGAGATATGAAGATTCTCGGAGCAACGATATTGTGCAAAGACATCCGATGATGACCGGAGAAGCATCATCGGTGGGAAGAAACTCCGGGGTGTCGGCGAATTCACCTTTACGTTTCCTTCCGTGGAATATTACCGCCGGGATTAAAAATAAATGCACTATGCCACAGCTTAGAATACGATCGATTAATCAGACGAAAGATGTGGTTATCTGGAAACATCACATTACTGCATGGAAACGAAAATTTATCACTGTGAAAGTTGAAAACACACGTATGAAAACAGCAACCCGCTGCAGTGCAAAGCTCACCTTTTCAATGATTCCTCCAAACGTTTCACATCTCAAAAGAGAATATAACCTTCGGTGGATTGGGTCTAATCAATCCGTTCAGGGTGACGATACGGGATCGATACATATATCCAAGGGACTGAGACGCCTGGAAATTGTTTTTTCAGATTCCGATGAAGCCCTTAAAGGGTGCTGGATAGCATGTGCGGAAGCATTCTCCGATATGGAAAAAAATCAGGTCTTTTTGCCGGCCGGCGTCTATCATGTGGTGTTAACGGTAATATGTGAAAATGGGAAAGGAGCTGTCAAAAAGTACAAGATCATTTCACCTTTGCAATGGGAAAAATTACGCGTTCTGGAAATGAAATAGATCGTTTTACTGCTTTGCAAGCTGTTGAAAAATGTTCGTCTGCGATGTTTTTGTCTCGATGATGGATCAAAGCCAAAGTCTCAATATAAAATGACATTATTGGGCAGATGTACAACTTTCCCGTTAGCTCTGATGGGCAGTAGTTAAGGATTTCAGCTTTGCTGAAGTTTATATAAATAATTGTGACGAATGTTCGGATGACATAGCAACCATAGGTCCTCGGGTTTCGGGGCGTGACGGCCCATGCTGCCGTTTGTCATTTATTGGCCTTTGCATATAGCTGGGACAGGTAAGAACACACCACCCCTGGTTCTCCCTCGAACCAACCAGAGAAGGTTATCGGCTTCCGGCTCTCGGGATCACTCCTGATGATTTCTTTTGCAATGTCAAATTCTTTTGATGTTCCTTCAATGCCGTGTTGCAGCAGTTCATTCATGGTGAGGGACGTAATGTTAAACAGTATATGACCTATATTGACGATCTCGCCGTAGTAGTGAACGGTTTCGTCGATAGTTTGTCGATCTTCTTCCCGGTATTCCTCATCGATATCGTCGATTATTTTTGCCAGGGATACTGCATTGATCAAACAGAGGTAGGGTAGATCCGTATGAACCCCCGGTATGTCGAGCGACTGTACCAGGGCGATATTGTTTTTAATTTCTTTGTGTTTATGCCAGTAGTTTCTGAGAGCATCAAGGGGGATGTATTCGGAGAAGACTTGAAGGGATAGGTTATGCTTTTCCTGCAGTTCTTCTTCAAGGTCATTCATGCAATCCAGAAAAAACAGGAGAGAATCGTGATCAAATTTTGTCCAGAAATTTATGTAGGCGCCGAAAAAGGTATCTACTGCGTCCACGTTCAAACCTCCACTTATAGATGATCTTTGCGCTTTTCATATCAGAATATGGGGGGAACGTGCAAGACGCTTGTTGAGAAAGAACCGGCAGAAATGAATGCTTCGGTTTAAGCATAAAAGTCACATTGTGGAGATCTTTATAATAATGTTTGAATATTATATGTTTTTCATGTATTCACTATGTCATCTACTCTATCCGGGGCAAATCCATGCGACATATATTGGCAGTCGGAGGAGGAAAAGGCGGGTCAGGTAAGAGTTTTCTTTCCGGTAACTTGGGCATCTTGCTTGCTGCGCGTGGTAAACGTACCCTCTTAATTGATGTTGATCTGGGCGGTGCGAATCTCCACACTATGATCGGAATATCCTATCCTCGGGTCAGTCTGTCGGATTTCATCAACAAAGATGTAGAATCGCTGGACGACGTTGTTATCCAGACGGATGTACCAAACCTCTTTCTTATAAGCGGAGCTCAGAACAGCCTTGATGTAGCGAACCTCCATTACCAACAAAAGATGAGGCTCCTGAAATCCATTCCGAAACTTCCCTTTGACTATATTATTCTCGATCTCGGTGCCGGTACGTCGTTCAATACAATTGACTTCTTCATGATTTCGAATTATTGCCTTTTTGTAACCACGCCGGAACCGACGTCGATTGAGAATGTTTATAGACTGATTCGTGCCATTTACCTTCGGAAGATAAAACATGTTCTTACCGAAGATGATTTCAAGGTATTTCTCGAGAGATTTCTCGATCGTCACAAGGGTATAAAACTGGACTTTCTGGCAGACCTCATTACAGTGCTGCACAGAAAGGACCCGGAAAAAGCAATGATCATGAAACAGACATTACAAAGTCTGGAATTCAAGTTGGTGGTCAACCAACACAGAAAGCAGGACAGACCGGACCTCGGAGAACTTATGGCTATGCTTGCAAGGAAACATCTGTCCCTCAAAATGGACTTTTGGGGGAATGTTACTTTTGATGATCGAGTTCACACGTCCATATGCAGTAAGGTACCGTTTATTCAAAAATATCCGTACACCAAGGCTGCCACGGACCTGCGTGAAATCTGTGACAGCATTATACTGTTGGCTGAACAGACCGAGGAATTCCATTACGCACAACGAGAGCTGCAATTTGAGTGATGATCGGAAAGGCTGATCTCGATAATGAAACCGTTCGACCGACAGACCTATTATGAAATCCTCGATATTACTCCTGTCGCCAAACCTCCCGAAATTCGTGACGCCTATCGAACCGCACTGGAAATTTACCAGGATGATTCACTGGCGAGTTATTCGTTTTTTGATGAAGATGAGCGAAGAAAAATTCTCTCGAAGCTGGAGGAAGCGTTTCTGACGTTGATCGACACAGAAAGTAAAACAAATTATGATCAGGATCTGATCAGAAGAGGGCTCATCAATAAAGATGCTCTCGATCCGACAGCACAGCACGAGCCGATTTCGATTGATGTCTTGAAACAATCCCGAAGAGAAATGAAACCTGCTGTTTCCAGATCGAGAGACCCCAAATCGAGGGAAAAGGCCCGAGAACGTCTGAAAAATCTTGTTGATAATGATGTCATAACCGGAGCTGATTTACAGAAAATAAGGATCGATGTTGACATCTCTCTCGAAGAAATATCTGATGAAACAAAGATTCGTACGATGTATCTGGAGGCCTTAGAAGAGGATCAGTTCGATAAACTTCCCTCTCAGTTCCATCTCAAGAGTTTTCTCAAAGCATATCTTAAATGTCTTACTTCCGATATTGAACCATATGTTGAGCTCTATCTGAAGCGGCTGGAAAAAAAGTGACGTCTTCATCAAGAAACCGGTATCGCACCTATCTGACATCTAAATCCCATAAAAAAGTTACGGGTTTCCAGTGAGCGACATCATGTGCGGAAAGGTTTAATATCAAGGATGGGGGTTCCGTCGAGCATATCCAGTCCCTTGACGACGATGATCGTGTCGTCGATGCCGGTAACAGTAAGGACGGACATGCCGATGGGGTTAGGTCGGATGGGGGAGCAAATATCGAAGACACCACGCTTTGCTCTCGACAGGTCGCCCCGGGGATGCTGGGTAAGATCCTGCCGGGTAAACGGTCTGCTTTTGTGGAAGTGAAAGATCACGACGATACTGTCGCCCGGTTCGATCCCTGTGAGACCTTTACGGTAAGACTCATCGATGACAAGTGTACCCTCTACTTCCGATATGGTCCAGTGATTCGGAACCGATACTGCATCGGTCTGAACAATTCCGATTGGTTTCATAGTAACTTCCATAGATTAATGATTCCCTTTCGTGATCTGTCGATGGAACGCTGTTGAAAAACGCCCGTCTGGTCCGATCTACGCCGGATGGTGAATCACGACAGCCCATACGGGTCTACCAGTCGGCCGGTTCCTGCCCGGGGGCCAAGATGCCGCGGCGTTCCAGGAGAGACCCCTCCAGATAATAAAGATCAATAAAGGCCTTGAGATAGTTGACAATAGCCTGGATTTCGGAGATTCGACTTGAAAGAAGGTCCCGCTGGGCCTGAGCGACGAGGAGGCTTGTCGATTTTCCCACCCGGAATTTTTCCGCTTCGATCCGTGCCTTTTCTTCCTGAAATGCCCGGGTGGCCGCAGTGGCGGTAATCTGTTCCTTTGCCCGATTCACTTCGACATAGGCTGATCGAACATCAACCTGAACGAGCTGGGCAAGGTTATTTACCGCTTCTTCGGCCTGCTCGCGAGTGAGAAACGATCGACGGTGTTTCCCCCGTGCCTCCCGGTTGACAAAGGGAACTTCCAAAGAGATTCCTGCCAGGATGTCATATGATTTACTGTCAATATCGTCAACGGATTTACCGAATGAATCGGCATATCCCGTTTTACCGAGATCGATGAATAAATCCATCCGGGGGAGGAGGCCGTTTCGCGTCTTCACTATTTCCAGTTCACCCCGTTGAACCTGCAATCGTGCCTGATTGAGGTCTGACCTCATTTTGAGTCCGATGTCAACGTGTGTTTTCACTTCGTCCAGCTTCACGTCGGGAACTACCGGCTCATACAGCAGCACGATGTCCCGGGTCCACAGGTTCGCACCGGGCGGATTCAGTAATCTGAGAAGCTGGAGGCGGGTCTTTTCCAGGTTGCTTCTTGCATTGATCAGACCTTCTCGACGCAGGGCTATTTCCGCCTCGGCTGCGGGAAGTTCCGATTCGGCAAGGGCACCGATACGTACCATTTCTTCCGTTTCGTTTTTCTGCTGTTCCGCCAGCTTGAGCGATTCAAGGAAGATATCGATCTGCCGCCGTGTCAGGGCGTAGTCCCAGTAAGTTGTTTCCACCTGCGCAATCAATGATTCTGCGAAACCGCGAAGTTCGTACTGAGACGCCTTTGTATCAATCCGTGCCTGCCGGAGAGCGGCAAGATTATAATTGATACCCGCTCCCTTGAGGAGCGCCTGAGTAATGCTCAGGCCTATCCGTGATGTAAAGAGATCATCGCTGTAAAGATCCGACCACGTCTGACTGGTCGACATGGTGAGATCCACCTCTGTTCCTGTCGGGAGGTATTCTGAGACGCCGAGCTCGGCATTGACTTCATTTTCCAGGTTTTTCTGGCTTTCCTGAACCGGGTTTTCATTTTTCTTTCGGTACCGGGAATATTCACCCGTCAGAATCGGATCGAAGGCGGCCTGCTTTTCATCTTCCACAGTCCGCGTGATAGCGGGATTCAGTTTTTCGATTTTTAAGGAGCGATTATGTCCCAGGGCCAGAAGGATGGCATCCTGTATTGTAACTCTGATCGGCCCTTCCGGCTCAACGGAAGCAGAAAGAAGGCTCTGTTCAGATGCCGCTGTGTCATCCGATTCCTGCTGTGGCTGAGATGTCACGGAATGGGGGCCGATATAATCCTCTTCTTTGTTAATCTCGACAGACATGCATGAGATGAACGTGCAACATGCCATAAGGATGATAATGATAATAATCGGATAGTAGGGTCGTTGCTTCATTTTCATGTTCCCTCTGTCGGGTTTCCCTGATTGCCGGCGTGTCGATTTCCCTTCCGGATCAGCCGCGTATCGAAAAAGAGATATACCGTGGGAATGATGATCAGCGTGATCATCGTCGAACTGATAAGTCCCCCGATAACAGCTCGGGCCAGGGGAGCCTGAACCTCACCGCCTTCGCCAAGGCCGAGTGCCAGCGGAACCATTGCCAGGATTGTCGTCATGGCGGTCATCAGAATTGGGCGCAGTCTTCGCCGTCCCGCTTCTTCGATAGCTTCCCGGAGGGGCGTTCCGTCACGGCGGCGGAGCAGATTGATGTGATCCACCAGCAGGATGGCATTGTTTACAACGATACCCCCCAGCATAATACAGCCAATAAAGGACTGAACGTTGAATGTTGTGTTTGTGAGGAACATCATAAGAATGACGCCGATGGCGGCAAAGGGAACTGAGAACATGACGACGATGGGATAGCGGATCGATTCGTAAAGCGATGCCATGACCATGTAGACCAGCACCAGAGCAAGAATCAGGCTCAACAGGAGTTCCCGGAATGCTTTCTGCTGTTCTTCATAATCTCCGGAAAAGACGATGCTGAACCCGCGGGGAACCGCAACCGACCGGAGCTGCTCGCGGATGTCGTTTAGAATGCTTCCCATGTCGCGGCCACTGATATTGCCCGATATCGTTACAATTCGTTCCTGATCCTTTCGTTCAATACGGACCGGGCCGGTTTTAGGTTGGATCCTGACAACGTTCCTGAGAACGACCGGTTCACCGCCGGTTCCGACAATTGTCATGTCCAGGATTTCCCTGATGCCCATCTTCTCGGCATCCCTGATCTTGACTCTGATGTCATACTCATCGCCGCCTTCCCGGTAACTGCCCGCCGTGGTTCCCGACAGGACTGTCTGGAGCATGTTGGCAATCTGCGAGACCGTCAGTTTCAGATCGGCAGCTTTCTGCCGATCGACGAACACAATCTCCTCGGGACTGCCCGATTCTCTGCTTACTTGGGCATCGGTGACGCCATCGATGGCTTCTACAATCTTTCTGACCCGCTCCGCGAGGGAATCGGCGGTTGTCAGATCATGCCCCCGAATTTCAATCTGAATCCTTTCCGTCCCTCCGGCAAACATCCGCAGGATAAAAAGTCCCTGACCGACGCGGGTACGAATGATTAATCCCGGTATATTGGCGAGTTTCCGGCGCAGGGCGGTAGCAATCTCCTCACTTGAACGTGATCTTTCCGCTTTGGGCTTCAGAGCGATGCGCATTTGGCCCGTATGCGATCCCTGAGAATGCCAACTCGATCCTCCAATTGACGTTACCGTGTTTTTTATTTCTGGAACATTCTGCCGAACGACCTCCTCGATCAATTTGAATTTCTCACCGAGAATATCGAGTCGTGTACCCACTTCCATTTCCGCATTTAAACGGACTTCGCCCTCATCGGTGGTCGGCATGAATTCGACACCCACGAGGGGGACCAAAAGAAAGCTTCCAGCCAGGAGGAGGACCGTGGTTATAACAACCACTGCAGTGTGATCGAGGGCAGTGTGGAGCAGGCGTTTATACCCGTCTTCCATCCGGGAGAATAATCGTACACTGAGCTGATAGAGAATATCCATCCACTTATTTTTGCGATGGGTGGTGGCCGGATGAAGGAGATATGCCGACATGACAGGAACGAGGGTCAGGGAAACCACCAAGGCACACAAGAGAGCGAAACTTACCACGGACGCGAGTTGTTTGAACATGACCCCCGACATACCGCGAACGAAAACAAGGGGCAAAAAAACGGCAAGAGTCGTAAGCGTGCTGGCCATGATCGCGGCCGTTACTTCACCGGCCCCACGAATTGTCGATCCTTCGGCGTCGGCTACCGATTCACTGTGCCGGTAGA
>CAZCGI010000066.1:2946-8405 GCA_964498145.1 uncultured Syntrophaceae bacterium | reverse complement strand
CCGATGACTGCGGTTCCGAAGCCGGTGTTGATCAACAATACCGGCTTTTTTTGTGGAGGCAGTACGGCTTCAGTATCGGATTGAAAAATCTTTGTAATTTCCGAGATAGGGTTCTTCAATTACTTCAATACCGGTAACGGAAGCAAGAACGGGCCCCTTTTTACACCATTCAATCATTTCGTTCACAATGTCAGTCTCTCCTTCGAAGACAGCTTCGACTCTGCCGTCACGAAGATTTTTCACCCATCCGTTCAAGTTCAAATTTCGTGCAAACCGCCAGGTTTCTGCTCGATAACAGACACCCTGAACAGTTCCGGATACAAATATATGGACTCGCTTCATAGTTTTACTCTTATACATTTATCTTTAACATGTAAGAATTTTCAAAGGGAATGTTATAAGTAAATTAAACGTTCTGCAGTGCCATCACATACAGCATTCCGTCTCTTGACGTATCTTATAGATTACATCATGTTAGACAAGTGTACGATGCAGCTCAGTTTCCTCTTTCGTATTTTTTCGGTAAGCAATACGGTGGTCGTGCAGTGAACCTATTACTTAAAATCAAAAGATTGCTGTGTATTATCGGTTTTTTCTAATAATTCCAGAAGTTCGTCTTCTTCCACCACTGCAATACCAAGATTACGGGCTTTATCGAGTTTACTGCCGGGATTCTCGCCGGCAACAACATAATCGGTTTTAGTGGAAACACTTCCGGTTACTTTCCCACCCTGTTCCTCAATTCGTGCTTTCGCTTCATCCCGGGTAAGATGGGGGAGGGTCCCGGTCAAGACAAATATTTTTCCTTTTACCGTTGATGCCTCAGCAACGGAATCAATTCCTTCTTCATCAAAACGCAATCCCACGTCCAGCAATTGCCCAATGACGTTGAGGGTGTTCTTGTTTTTGAAAAAGGTATAAATGTTCCGTGCCAGTGCAGTGTTAATACCTTTTACTTTCTGAAGTGCTTCGATATCTGCTTCAATTATTTTTTCTAATTGACCGAAATGATCTGCAAGATTATGAGAACCGGTTCCTCCGAGTTTATCAACACCTCCCCATTCGATGCCTCTTTCTTTTTTGCTGATCCAATTGATAAACTGTGCGAGGGTTTTCCGTTTACGGTCACCGGCGGTAACGTCTTCGTGCCAGCTTATTCGCGATGATATAAGTGCTTCTACAACGTTTTGATTATGAACATCATTCAAGAACTGATGGATTGAATGAGCTATTTCCGGTCCTATGCCGGGAATGAAGGTGAGGGTTTTTCTTTCTGCTGCCATGATACGTTGAAGGCTTCCGAAAAATCGAGACAGATCTTTCGATGTTGCTTCACCGACGCCTGGTATGCCAAGGGCATATATAAAGCGGTCGAGGGTTGTGGTTTTACTTTTCTCAATAGCAGACAGCAAGTTGGATGCCGATAATGATCCCATTCCTTCCAACTGGGACAACGTGAGGGCTTCCAATCGATATATATCCGCCGGTGTTTCAATCAG
Organism: uncultured Syntrophaceae bacterium; assembly: GCA_964498145.1. Classification (GTDB taxonomy): domain Bacteria; phylum Desulfobacterota; class Syntrophia; order Syntrophales; family UBA6807; genus DSDU01. Next base: position 6,906 of record CAZCGI010000066.1, on the reverse strand, counting down.
TTCCCGCTCTACGAATTGATTAACAAGTTGAATGCCAAGACCTTCAATGTCCATTGCATTTCGTGATGCAAAATGGAAGATCGTTCCCTTTCGCTGAGCGGAACAGAAAAGTCCTCCGATACAGTAATGGCCCACTCCCTCCCTGACATTCGTAAGATTTGGCTTTATCTTATTTCTATGAATTTTTACGACATTTGAGCCACACACCGGGCAGGTGTCAGGCATTTTGAAAGGTTGCTCTCGACCTGTTCGTTTTGATTCAATGACTTTTACGACTTCAGGGATAACATCTCCCGCTCTCTGAACGATTACCGTATCGCCGATACGGATATCCTTTTTTAGAACTTCATCTTCGTTGTGTAAGGTGGCACTGCTGACGGTTACGCCGCCGACATGGATTGGTTTCATCTTGGCGACAGGGGTCAGAACCCCCGTCCTTCCAACCTGAACAATGATATCCTCGATTTGAGTGGTTGTCTGTATCGGCGGAAATTTACAGGCAATGGCCCATCGAGGGCTCCGCGAAACAGCCCCCAGTCGGTTTTGAAGAACAATATCATCAACCTTAATAACCATGCCGTCGATTTCGTAAGGAAGATCGTGGCGCATTTCTTCTAATTCATGATAATAAAGAATACATTCATTAATGGTAGACGCCTGCCTGACGTGTTTGTTGACAGGGAATCCCCAATGCAATAGTGTCTGCAGAATATCCCACTGGCTCTTAAAAGATATTCCTTCCGTAAAACCGATGGCATAGCAATTTATATCGAGAGGACGGCGCGCTGTGATTTTTGAATCGAGCTGGCGAAGCGATCCTGCTGCTGCATTTCTTGGGTTGGCGAAGGGTTGCTCTCCTGAGTCCGATCGATTTTTGTTGAGTTTTTTTAATGATTCAACGCTGATGAAAACTTCACCACGAATCTCGATTCGTCGGGGAAGTTCCTTTGCTGTATTAATCTTAAGAGGAATCGACTGTATTGTCTTAATGTTTTGAGTGATGTTTTCCCCTACAGCTCCGTCGCCCCGGGTGGCTCCAACCGTTAAGATGCCGTCTTCGTAAAGTAAGTTGACAGCGACACCATCAATTTTGGGTTCCACAACAAACGGAATAGTATTGACGAATTCCAGCTGGCGCTTGATTCTCTCATTGAACTCAAGGACGTCCCCGTCCGAAAATGCATTGGAAAGGCTCAGCATAGGGGTGAGATGGGTAGCGGTTTCGAATTTATCCAAAGGAGCTGAGCCGACCCGCTGAGTTGGAGAGTGAGAAATATCAATTTCATCGGCGAACACGTCTTCGAGGCGAATCAACTCTCTCATCAGCTGATCGTATTCGTCATCGGTTATTTCGGGATCATCGAGTTGATAATACCGCCTGTTATGATACTCGATCAGGTCTCTGAGTTCGGAAATTCTGCGGAGTGCCGATTCTTTGTCAATCATTTTACCAGCTTCAGGTATGGTGGAATCTGATCCTGTTGTTTCTTTTTCGGGGGGTCCTGCTGTTTTTGCAGTTTGATGTGTTCATTGAAGATGTGATTTTTTACCCGTACCGAGTTTATGATGAAAAAAATAATAACAGCTTTTTCCCATTCTTTGGAAGTGTCGAAATGTTCCATTCTTTCTTTATACGTTTCCCAGAGGCTGGAGAGTGATGATTCATCAAGGGCCAGGATCTTTTCGGCGATATTGTCTAACGCTTTTTCAAGCATTTTCACAACTCCTTGCACATTCGAATATAATACGTATTATAGTAGCTACACACGAATGAAATGTCAAACCAAAAGCTGGGGGGCCAAAGTGGTGAATCTATGTGGAGTGTTATACGGGATGGTCAGTAAAGTAAAATAATACTTGTGTTTTTACCATAGATATAATACAAATCCGTGTGGTGTGGGGGCATGAGAATAGGTGTCATATCAGATACGCATCTGACGCGCTTAAATGAAGCAATCAAAGCAGTAGCAGAACTTCATTTTGCAGATGTTGATCTTATTGTGCACGCAGGAGATATCGTCGATGCGGCTGTCTTGGATGTATTCGGCGGAACTGATGTATACGCCGTTTGCGGAAATATGGATTTGACGACCGTAAGAAATACCTATCCGCAGAAGCTGGTTCTGGAAATTGACTGGTGTCGAGTAGGAATTATTCATGGATGGGGAGCCCCGTTTGGTATTGAAGAAAAACTCATTAAGGAATTTAAAAACATAGATTGCCTGATTTACGGGCATACCCATCGGGCGGCAAATCACGAAAAAGATGGTGTTCTATACTTTAATCCCGGCTCACCGACTGATAGAGCGTTCAATGATCGAAGAACTATAGGTATACTTGAGATTAGGGATGATAAATCAACACAGGGGCAGATAATAGAGCTGCCGTAAGGGTTTTACCATATGGATTGTCTAAAATCTCCGGGGAGAATGAAATATTTAAAAAGCGAAAAACCTGATGGATGCATTTTTTGCAGGGAATCTATTCGAGACAAAGGTCTTGTCCTCTGTGAGGGGAAATCATGCTACTTAATAATGAATAAATATCCCTACAATTCAGGACACTTATTAATTGTGCCGTACAATCATGTCAACACGGTAGAAGCTCTCTCTATAGATGAAAAGATTGAAATGATGGAGTTATTAGACCTATCAGTGAGGTGTTTGAGAGAGGTGATGGGGCCTGAGGGCTTTAACATTGGGATTAATATAGGAAAAGCCGGGGGTGCCGGAGTGGATGATCACCTGCATCTCCATATTGTTCCGAGATGGACAGGAGATACAAACTTTGCCACCGTATTTGGAGAGGTAAGAATAATTCCCGAAGGCGTGGAAGAAACCCGGAGTACGTTACTGCCTTTTTTCGATAAATATAAGGAGGTTTAGAATGAAACTTCTTTCCACCATAATTGCTATGTTGGTTGTGCTGTTCGTTATTACGTTTTCTTTGAAGAATACTGTTCCCGTGCATCTGCAATACTACGACTTCATTGATTTTAACGTACCAAGTTATTTGCTTATTTTTATATCATTCGGTGCAGGGGTTCTTTTTACCGGCTTCCTTGACATTGTCCAGCGCCTGGGATTAAAAAGAAAAGTTGTAAAGTTAAATCGCAGGATTAAAGAACTCGAAAAAGAAATCCCTGCGGGACGTCCTGCAGCCGTGAATGCGGAAATACTGCACCCCGATCAAGACGAGGACGAATAACCGAATATAATCATTTATTGAGGTAAGAACCCTAACGTTACATGAAATTCCTTACCGACAGGAATTTAGGAAAGTTAGCCAAGTGGCTTCGCGCAATAGGATACGATTCTGTAATCTATCAAGGAAGTATCGATAGAGAGTTCTTGCGGGAAGGGACGAAGCAAGGACGGATCGTTCTCACGAGACGGAGAGACATGGCCTCGAGGAACTTTACGGGGAGAATGTATGTCGTCTATTCCGATAAGGTACCGGATCAGTTGCGAGAAGTAATTAACGAATTATCTCTTACACTCAATCCCGATAAATTTTTTTCTATTTGTCTTGTGTGCAATCAGCCATTGTCCGAGATAGAAAAGACAGCGGTGCGGAATCGAGTACCACCTTACGTATATCAAACCCAGACGATGTTTTCGTTCTGTCAGAAATGCAACAATATCTTTTGGGCAGGGACTCATAAAGAAAGAATGCTACGCTATCTTAAATTGCACAATCTGACTCATCACCTTTAATTTTTTCAATAGCGTGTCGTAATGCCGGAAGCAATACGGAGAGATTTTCCCGCGCTCCGCGGGGGCTTCCCGGAAGATTGACAATGAGGGACTGTTTTCGTATTCCCACAACAGCCCGAGAAATCATACCGTGAGGTGTCTTTGCTGTACTTTCACGCCGAATCGCTTCTGCCATGCCGGGAATTTCTTTTTCTATGCCATTCAATGTCGCACCTGGAGTGACCTCCCGTGGGCCAACCCCAAT
>CAZCGI010000066.1:0-2936 GCA_964498145.1 uncultured Syntrophaceae bacterium | reverse complement strand
ATGTCGCTATAGTCGATGAGGGTAGACTGAATGATCTCTTGTTCATCTGGAATAATATCATACGCCGAGATCATCACGGAAAGATCCTTCAGAAGTTTTTGAACTTCCATTCCGCTCAGATCCTCCCGCTCTCCCCTTGATCCCTTGTCACTGACGGTGATTACCCCTGCTGTAATCACTACAATCTTATTCATCATCTTTCTTTGCCTGAGCAATTATTTTTTCTGCGATTTGTCCGGGCACTTCTTCGTAATGTGAGGGTGCAAATGAGAATGTTCCTCTTCCACTTGTCATTGATCGCAAATCGGCGGCGTAACTCAGAATTTCTGCTAAGGGAACCTGACCTTTAACAATCTGATGAGACCCCTTTGTATCCATACCGAGGACTCTGCCACGTCTTGCATTCAGGTCGCCGATAACATCCCCCATATACTCATCCGGAATTTCAATGTCGATAGTAACTATGGGTTCGAGAAGGGTAGGTTGGCACAGGAGTACTCCCTTTTTAAAACCCATTGATGCGGCAATCTTAAATGCCATTTCCGAAGAGTCAACGGTATGAAATGAACCGTCATAAAGGCTTACCTTGATATCTACAACGGGATATCCGGCAATAACACCTTCTGCCATGGCTTCGACAACGCCTTTTTCAACAGCGGGAATATACTGCCGGGGGATAACTCCTCCGACTATCCTGTCGGCAAACTCAAACCCTTGGCCTCTTGGAAGCGGTTCTATCTCAATCCAGGTATCACCATACTGACCTCGACCGCCGGATTGTTTTTTGTATTTACCTTGAATCTGGGTTTTACCTTTGATTGTTTCTTTGTATGGTACTTTCGGGAGATGCAGTTCAACTTCGACGCCAAACTTGCGTTTCATCTTTTCGACGGTTACTTCTATATGAGTTTGGCCCATACCCGTTAGAATAAGCTCTCGTGTCTGATCATTACGATGGATTGACAGTGTAGGATCTTCTTCGACAAGCCGATTGAGCGACGTTGCAATTTTTTCTTCATCACCCTTGGATTTAGGCTGGATGGCAAATGACATAAGGCCCGGAACAGGCGGTGCCTGGTCAAATATTATCTGTGCCTTTTCATTGCAAATTGTATCGCCTGTTGCAGTATCCTTCAGCTTTGCTACGGCTGCAATATCTCCCGGAACCAATGATTCCGAAGATTTTTGATTTTTACCCTCGAGGTAAAATATATTGCCGAATTTTTCACTGGTTTTCTTCAATGGATTGTAAAACACCGTATCGGAATTGGCAGTTCCCGAGAATACCCTGAATAATGTTAATTTGCCCGCGTACGGATCAGCGATGGTTTTGAAAACCATAGCTGATAAGGGAGCAGAAGGGTCGGGGTCCCGCTTATCTTCATCATCTGATCCCGGTTTTCTGCCTTCCACGGTGCCACGATCGATGGGGGATGGCAGATATTCGACAATCATGTCCATAAGCGGTGTAATGCCGATAATTTTAATTGCGGAACCACACGTTGCTGGAATAAGGTCACCTGAAATAACTCCTTTTCGTAAGCCTTCTTTAAGATCGTCTTCAGAGAGTTCACCTTCTTCCAAATATTTTTCCATAAGTGATTCATCGCATTCGGCAACGTCTTCAACCAGGATTTCACGGTATTCGTCGACTTGGTCCATCAAATCGGCAGGAATCTCTGCTTTTTTATACTTGCCTTTCGGATCATCAAAAATCAAAGCCTTCAATGAGATAAGATCAACGAGACCTTTGAAGTTTTCTTCTGCACCGATAGGTATAAAGCACGGTGTGGCCTTTTTCCCCAGCTTTTCTTTTACTGATTCAACTGCTGAGAAGAAGTTCGCCCGTTCTCTGTCCATTTTACTGACATAGATCATTCGTGGAAGATTCAGTTCTTCTGCAATTTCCCATACTTTTTCTGTTTGAAATTCAACACCGCCTACAGAGTCAATAACAATAATGGCACTATCGACGACACGCAGACAGTTTTGGGTATCCATGACGAAGTTAGCATCACCCGGTGTGTCTACAATATTGATTTTGTGTTTGTCCCAATCAAAAAAAGAAATTGCTGAATTTATCGAGATATGTCTTTTTTGCTCTTCAGGTTCGAAATCAAGACTCGACGTCCCGTCATCGACTTTTCCCAGCCTGTCTGTCTTACCACTTCCGTAAATGAAGGCTTCACCAAGCGAAGTTTTACCGGTACCCCCATGCCCGATAAGTGCTACATTTCTTAGAGAAGATGACTCATACTGTGCCATGTGGACTCCTTTCTGGGAAAAATTAATAATAGCAGAATCAAATTCGTTTAGCGTATTCACAAGAATAATGTCAAGTCAAATTTGAAATTACGATATTTAATTGACCAAAGAAGCAAAGTGTGATAAGAAAAATTGTTTAAAAACGAATACGTATATGAGGTGAGAGTGTTACGATGTTTAAAGTGGGTGATTTGGCTGTATACCCAGCACATGGAGTCGGTATTATCGAGGCCATCGAAAATAAGGAGATAATGGGGTGTAAACAGCCATTTTATGTTATGAAGATTATGGGCAATAACATGACGATAATGATTCCCAAACACGGAGCACAGTCAGTAGGTTTACGGGAGTTGATCTCAAAAGATGAGATACCAAAAGTCTATGATATTTTGAGAGAACGTGACGTTATTGTGGACAAGCAAACATGGAATAAACGATATAAAGAATATTGGGAGAAAATTAAAACCGGTTCAGCTTATGAAATTGCGAAAGTATTACGAGACCTTCTCAGACTCAAGGTTGACAAGGATCTATCATTTGGCGAGAGAAAAATGATGGATACGGCGAAAAGTCTGCTGGTGAAAGAAATTTCGATTGCAAGTGATTCTGAAGAAGTGAAAGTTGAAAAAGATCTGAATGCCATATTCTCGCTCTAATGTGGAAAAACTCTC
>CAZCGI010000065.1:0-8665 GCA_964498145.1 uncultured Syntrophaceae bacterium | reverse complement strand
AACTCGGCCTCCTGAGGCAACGCCCTCATTTATGGCGAGAACAAAACCCGCTTCATTGAGGGCGGTAAAAGTATTCACCTGCCCGACATATCCGACACTCGCCGCAGGAATACTCGAATCGTCGGGATTATAAACAGCCACTGTCAAATAGGGAACGAATTCTCTGAACGACGGAGCAAAATCCCAGTTTCTCCCCATGACGAGCGGTTTCGCTGAAGTATATGCTCCCCAGGCTGCTATAAATGAGCAAAAATGTCTGTCTTCTATGGAAGGAAATACCACGATCTGATCGAGTACCATGAGTTGATCAAGTTCGATCTCCGAGGTTTCAGACATGCCGTGCAGGATCGCCTTAAAACGTTGAGGATAAATATCGAAGACAGACTTGGCACGGGCGATCATTTCTTCAGACGTAAGCCCTTCTCGCTCGATGAGAAATCTTTTAACGGCACTGTCATAGAATTTCTTCAGTTGATCTTTGAGAAGCTTGCCATACTGCCGGCCCATTTGGTGGTAGTTGCCGTGAAGTTCGATCACGTTGAAGTCATCAGCCTTGTAGAGGATACCTCCTTCAAACTCTGCAATGTATTTCAAATTAGGTGCCGCATCTCTGGCAATCGGTTTCTCTTCGGCATTGATTGGCAAAGAAAAAACAAGAAGTGTCATAATGATCGTAATCACGCCGATCGTAAACGCTTTATTCATATAATTTCTTCCTGTTCGCTCGTTACTAGTAGTTAGTGGGTCGTGAATCGGGTATCGTAGTTTGTATATTGAATAGAGTAATTCGAAAAATTGGCATGTCAAAATCAAGATGTGAAACACCAAACTCACAGCTTTTTTTAACCCTATTTCCCGTCTTCTTCAACATTTTTTCCTTACTGAACAGTTCACAAAGATTTTAAGACACTTCATCAATTTGTTTATCGGTCGTTTTGATCCGACTCTGAAGGATAGTTTTCCTCGATTGCTCTCAGGTTGATGGGCTCCGAGTGAAGGAAAGAGGCATCCAGGATAACGTCATACTACCCGTGATTCAGTTATAGGTAATTGCTATGTGTAACTTGGAAAATACCATACCGTAATGATCGTGTGCATCAGATCCAACCACTGAAGATATCGATAAAAAATACATGAATAGTGTAATTAGTCAAGGTAATAAATATAAAAAAATAGTATGAATTCGTCCTTTTCTTATGGGGCATTACGCGGTAAAATGAGTAGCACTAATTAATAGAATAATATGTCTGCAAGATGTTTGGTGAAGGGGACAAAACAATGCGGCGTTGGAGGAAATCAACGAGGCGCTGCAGCTTGATCCGAATAATCCGAAATTATCCTTTCTGAAAGCTAACATCTACTTGAATATGAAAAATGGAAAGCTTGCCATCAAAGATCTTAAACGATCATGAGGAATGGGATATCGTCAGGCCTGTGTATAAGTGAAAAAATCTTGCCCAGAAAAGAATGAAGAAAGAGTAAAGGGTGTATCGAAAATGCTTCTTCGGATTGTTTTTAGATACAACAGAGCGTTTTTAATAAAGTAAATATACGTTAATGCCTTAAGAAAGGAGGCGGGACATGAAGAAATTGTTGATACCGATGGCGGTGATTCTGGGCATCCTCATGCTGACAGCTGCTTCGTCGGCCATTGCCGGCGAGGAAGTCCTCACTAAAGGAGCATTCTTCCCTTCGGTTAAACTGGCTGTTCCCGATGATGCGGCCCATAAAAAATATCTTGGCCTTTCCGGAAGTGGGACATTCGATATACCCCACATTAAGGCCAAGATCGTTATTGTCGAGATTTTCAGTATGTATTGACCGTTTTGTCAGAAGGAGGCTCCTTCTGTCAACGAACTGTATCGAGTTATAGAGAACAACCCCAAGACAAAAGGTAACATTAAGCTTATCGGAATCGGAGCGGGTAATTCACCATTTGAAGTTAATTATTTCAGGAATTCATATTCCATCCCATTCCCACTGTTCCCCGATGGAGATTATGATATTCATGATCGGATCGGGGGAGTTCGAACCCCGTTTTTCATCGGTCTGAACATAAAAGAAGGAAAGCCCGCCGAAATATTTTTTACCCAGGTGGGAAAGTTTGAAACAGCCGAGGCATTTCTCGAACTTATCCTGAAAGAATCAGGGGTCAAATGAGGAGGACAGTGTCATGAAAATAAAAATATCCGTAATCGGTTTGGCAGTTATCCTGTCAATCTGTGTAATAGCAGGAAATGCCTTCGCTGTGTCGGCAGTGTATAAAAATAATATTTACAATCCGGGAGTGTTGAAACCGAATGACAGTGTTCTCAAGGTGAAAGTCGGAGACCCGGCACCCGATTTCACACTTCCGTCAGTGAAGCATGGTTTGGTGTCACTGAGCCAGTACAAGGGCAAGAAGAATATCGTCCTCTCATTTATTCCGGCGGCCTGGACACCGGTGTGTTCGGATCAGTGGCCCGGCTACAATATTGCACAGCCGCTTTTCGAAAAATATGATGCAGTTCTTCTGGGAATATCGGCAGATAATGTTCCGACCCTGTTTGCCTGGACGAATCAGATGGGAGATCTTTGGTTCCCGGTCCTCTCCGATTTCTGGCCTCATGGAGCCCTGGCACAGAAACTGGGCATCCTTCGTTCTGACGGGACGACCGAACGGGCAATTTTTATTATCGATAAAAAAGGCATTATCCGATATATTGACGTCCACGATATCAACAGGAGGCCACCCCTTGAAGATATCGTGAGAGAGCTGCAAAAGCTGTAATGAAGAGTGTTGTGAGGCACCGGTTTGGTTTATCGTCTTAAGCTGACAGCTTTCAGGTGCATGCTGTCAGCTTAAGACTTTTTCACGATTTTGTGCTCGAAGTATTGTCACACGTGGGGGATGGAATAAAATTCTTGCCTTCTGGCAAAGACTTCAGTTCGATTGTCATCTGAAAAGGGTTGGAAAATTCAAGGAGCCAGGTACTGAAAAAACTTCTCAATGATTTTCACTCTAATCCCTGCCTCCTAAAGCTGCCGGCCCCAACCGTTATTTATTTTCAATGAGTTCACATTATCCGATAATGAGGAGGTTACTGAATGAAAGAACCCTTGCTCATGAACCTGGAAAACAATGTTTATCTCGATGGCGATGCGTTGATCATCATTGACCGGCGAAGAATTCCCCGGGAGGTCGTACCGGTTGTCTGTCATTCTTACGAGGATGTGGCCAGGGCGATTGAAGATATGGCTGTCCAGGGGGCGGGCGATATTGCTATAACCGCCGGTTTTGGCTTGTATCTGGCGGCCATGAAAGCGGAACATACAAATGATCGGAGGAGCCGTGACAGCCTAAGGAAGGCCGCTGAACGCCTCCGTAGCACACGCCCGACTGGTTTCCATCTTGCCGTCCTCCTGAATAAAATCATGGAACGAGTGGAAGGAACCGAAGCTCCGTTTTCTCCGGTGATTCTGAGTTATCTAAAGGAGGTTCTCACAAGACAGAGAAAGGTTTCCGAAGATACGGGGAGGTACGGGGAAACACTTCTCGAGTCGGGCGATACGATCCTGACCCACTGTTTCGCCGGGGCCGGATTGCTCTACATGCTGCACTACGCAAAGAATAACGGCAAGGACATTAAGGTTATCTGCACGGAGACGAGACCCTATCTTCAGGGGGCCCGTCTGACTGCATGGTCCGTCAGTCAGCTGGGAATCGAAACGACCTTAATTACCGACAACATGGCTGCCCACTGTATGTCGAAGCAGATGATCAGCAAGGTTTTTACCGCCGCCGACCGTATTGCCATGGATGGAACCGTTGCCAACAAGGTGGGAACGCTTCAGCTTGCCATCCTTGCCAAACATTTTAGTGTTCCCTTTTATATTCTCGGATACGGCGGGGCAGACCGGCGAACACTGAAAGGTGACGATATTCCTGTCGAAGAACGAAACCCGAAAGAAGTACTTGAATTTCAGGGGATTCCCATAAGCGGATCTGATGTCGGCGCGTATTATCCCGCGTTTGACTTAACGCCGTCGGAACTGGTGACTGCCGTCGTAACGAAGGATGGGGTAATATCGATGCCATGAACTGCATCATCGGCCATCACGTCTTTTCACAAGCGTCCTGGTATGCTCAGTTTCGAATCAAAAGAATTTTTGGATTGGCAAGACTCAGAAGAGATATCTCGTGTGGGGCAATGTCCAGCAAATACGAATGCGCCTTGTTGACGGGAGGCGTCTCGAAAATTGAACGCCGGCGTTTTTTTCGCATTCATTAGATACAGTCTGTTTCCTGATTTCACTAGTTCGGTCGTTCCATTGTCTCGCCGCTTATGGGCCACACAAGCGTTTCATGGTCAGCCGTTTTTTTGTCGACAACGGTAAGCATCGACTGGGGAAGTAAGTAACTTCTTCCCCTCGACATGACGTATACGAGAAACCATGGATCGCCCGGCGCGCGGTTGCCGCGCCGTCCCACAATTTTACCCTTCCATCCACAATAGGGGTGATCACGTCTTTCAATGACAACAATGTCTCCGAGATCCATAATCATGTTCCTTCCTTTGTGATTTTATGAGTATCAGTGAGAGTGTAAGAAGTGCAGGGCAGGAGTTACCTAGTGCCTTAACATAAAAAAGAGGTTATGAATACCATAAATATTGGATGGTAAAGAACGTCCATCGCGAATCGAGAGAGGGTATAGGGTGTTGTGGGTAGGAAAAATGTTCAGTGATTAAGGAGCGAGTATAAAACAGCAGTGACCAGGCTCCAGGAACCAGGTTCCAGTGAAAAGACAGGATCTAGGTAAAAGAGATGAGAACGGAAAAAGGTGCTCAAGAATTTATGAGCTTAACAGCTTAGGAATTCATCAACTCCGGGTCATTTCCCGGCTCTTTCTTTCTTATACCGATCGAAAACAGTGCGGCTGCAAGACAGAGGAACATGCCAAATATAAACGCATTATGAAATCCTGCCATAAGTATTTCAGGGGAAAATGCAGCGTGATTCAGGCTGACGTTTTCCAGAGATACCGTTTGCGGCAGTGACATGGAGAAGATTGTTTCAAAGAGACAGACCCCCAGTACCCCTCCGGCATGTCGTGTAACCATCATGATGCTTGAGGCGGTTCCTGCGTGTTCCTGTGAAGCCTCTCCCATCACAAGGCTGCTGTTCGGGGCCATAAACATGCCCGCCGTCAGGCCGAAAAGTGTCAGCGAAATAACAATAAAGGAAATTGACGATTGTGATCCGAGGAGCGTGAAGAGGATGAGACTGAATGAACAGAGAAACATGCCGCTGCCGCACAGCCATTTCGGTCCTGTTTTATCGGAGATACTGCCGGAGATCGGTCCCATGAACATCATGACCGCCGAGGGAATAACCAGGATAATGCCTGCCTCATCGATCTTTAATCCTCTGGCTATTTCCAGATAAAAAGGGAAAAGAAAGATGGTTCCGTTCAAAAGCATTAGAACAAAGAGCGAAGCAATAGTTCCCATGCTGAAATTACGGTTTCTGAAGAGACTGAAGTCTATGAGCGGATAGGCAATACTCTTTTCCCGTGCATAGAAGACAACAAAAAATATAAAAGATGCACAAAATGACGAAACGATCAGCGGAGATGTCCAGCCTCGTTCCTGTCCCATGTTAAGGGCATAGAGCAGAGTCATGAGGGCAGCAAATATGACAACGGTGCCAATAAAATCGAATCGTATATCTTTCGTATCCGGCCGAGCCTCCGGCAGAATCGAGAGTGCAAACATGATCGCAATGACACCGAGGGGAATATTAATAAAAAAGATCCACCGCCAACTCAAGTGGGCGGTGATGATTCCCCCCACAGCCGGTCCGACCGAAATGCCGAAGGCGGCAAATGTGCCGATAATGCCGAGGGCCTTCCCCCTCATATTCGACGGTAGGAGAGCTGATGCGATGGCAGGTGCCATGGCGGCCAGCATGGAAGCTCCCAGGGCCTGGATGCCGCGGAATATAATAAGCTGCGTGATGCCCGATGCAATGCCGCATAAAAATGATCCGACAATAAAAACTAAGAATCCCGCAATAAATACCCGCTTAAAGCCTCTGGTGTCACCCAGCCTTCCGAATCCGAGCATGCAGCCTGTCATTATCAGGAAATAAACAAGAACCACTCTGGAAACGATACCGATGCCCACTGAAAAGTGATGCGAAATAATGGGAAGAGAAATATTAACGATACTGATGTCAAGATTCGCCATAAACATGGAGAGGCAGACGGTGATCAATATTGTTCGCTGTTTACTTGCGTCGGTTACCGTATGGTGCTGCATAGGAAATTCATTGAATATCACATGAATGTTATTGCAACTGTTGCGCTGACAGGTACCGGTTTCCAGTTGCACGAATCGGAGCGGTAACAACAGATGCGAATTGATATGGGGTCACTGCCTTCACCGTCCTGACTGTCACGAGGATGCATCTCCCGGAAATAACCCTCCGGCCGGTTTTCTATATCATGGACGGAACGTTTTGCCCAGTGATGATGGCACAAATTTGTAAGAATATTCCGTTTGTTCTTGACATGGCGTTGTCTCTTTTCTTATATGTTCAATTACATTGTTGGATGTGCACTTCATTAAAAAGGAGGGGGCAATGGCTTTATTAAAGCAGGGAGCGATTCCGATAGGCAGGATGTTGTTCATTCCCAAAGAGGGCAACATTTCAAAGGACGATCTTGAAATCGAATCCAGCGGTCAGTATGAAGTCAGTGAAATGCCGGATCGTATCGTCATTAAAAATGCTGAGTGCTGCAGAGCGATAATGGTTAAAGTACATACGAAGGAATAGCAGGTTTTCATTCAGCGGATTCTCTGTTTTCACGTTTACCTGATCGGTCAGTATTAAGTAACGACACACCTGTTCCGAGTGTCTTGGATCAGGAAACAGGTGTTGATGAGGGGAAAACATGAAGGAAAAGATTAGAATGCCCATTTCATTTCATGGCAATTATGTTGTTTCTGTTACCGAAGGGGACGAACAAAAGAAGGGACGATGCCAGAAATTGTTTATTAAGGCACTGCCGGAGAATAAATCCGACAAATCCGGCAACAGTGAGAGCTTTCCTAAATATCGGATCACCTATTTTGATTTCGGCTGCCGATACCTTTTTGAAGGAGTGTTGGTTGAGAACGAAGAAGACCATGTGAGCTTTGAGGCAGCCGGCAAGATATACAGATTTTCATCGGCTGCGGTTCCAAAGGACTAGTCATTCCGTATCGTCGATGGTATAATCCGATGTATATTTTTGATTCCCGATTCACGGGTTACGAACGATACTGTTTCTTGTCCGAAGTATGATTCGGTGACAGATCGCTGAATTTGCAGATGCCATGTGTTTCAATATGAAGAACGACGCCGGTTCCAAGCAAGGGGATGTTTCCGATCATCCGCCCGCACGTCATTCATTTGCCGCTGATTCTTGAGACGAATACAGATCTATGAGATGTATTTGTCCGACGGGTCTGCAAAAAGTCATGGTTCTGCGCTTAAGCCCGTAGGGAGATGCCGCTGTCGGCAATCTCGGTTTCCTTTTTGTGGGATCTTTACAAAGTGACTTTTAGCAAAAGGGGCGTTATTCAGCTTGGAAAACAGGCTATAATCCGACAGCCATAAATCACAAACAGGGAATGGTGCGTTATGGATTCACGTGGTTTGTGCATTGGGGCTACACGTCTTCAAATGGTAGATCTTTCCGTTGATGGATGCGGAGAAATATCGGTGGTCCATACGCTTGCCAAGGTCCACCACGGCAATCCCCGAACTGCCGTTCTTGAAGCGCTTGGCGAACGGGAAGCTTCCGATCGATCTCCATCTATTGCCGTTACCGGCAGAAAATTCAGGAATTATCTCAATCTGACGTCAATTTCCGAACCGGAAGCCGTGGAGTCCGCCCTTGCATACGTGTTGGGGAAAGAGATTCCGGTGAATGCGGTGGTCAGCGCCGGCGGCGAAACTTTTATGGTCTATCGTCTCGACGGGAACGGTCGGATTTCATCAGTCCAGACCGGTAATAAATGTGCATCCGGGACAGGGGAATTCTTTCTCCAGCAGATACGACGTATGGGGTTGTCGCTGGAAGAGGCTGTTGCGTGTGCCGAGACGGAAGATCCGTATTCCGTGTCGGGTCGTTGCAGCGTTTTCTGTAAGAGTGACTGCACTCATGCAACAAATAAGGGGATTGCACGGGGCCGGGTGGCTGCGGGACTCTGTAAGATGATGGCGACCAAAATTATCGAATTAATCGGACAGATTCCCCGGAAAAACATCGTACTGATCGGCGGTTGTGCCCACAATACCGTTATGGTCGAGTACCTTAGAAAAGAAATAGATAATCTTATCGTTCCTCGTGAAGCACCGTATTTCGAAGCTTTGGGATGTGCGTTGTGGGCCCTCAAGAATAATGTGCAATCTTACCACTATGTGGAAGACATTTTTAGAAAGAAACGGAATTCCTTTTTTCTCCATCCTCCACTGGCTGATTTCCGGGAAACAGTGGAGTTCAAATCGGCGGAGCGGGGAACCGTGAAAAGCGGTGACCGCTGCATTGTCGGACTTGACGTGGGATCGACGACAACAAAGGCGGTTCTCATGAGAACGGAGGACAACGCCGTCCTTGCTTCCATTTACCTTCGAA
>CAZCGI010000064.1:0-8716 GCA_964498145.1 uncultured Syntrophaceae bacterium | reverse complement strand
AGTATACCATCAAGATGGGTCTGGCGACATGTTGTCATATTAATAACGTCAATACGTGGGCCCGGAAGAATTATTTTTATCCCGACCTGCCCAAGGGATATCAGATAACCCAGTTTGCCGAACCCATCGCAGAGCACGGATATGTGGATGTGGAAATCAATGGCGATAAAAAGAGAATCGGTATTACCCGAATCCATATGGAAGAGGATGCCGGTAAGTCAATTCACGACGAGCATCAGCCGGCGAGTTACATCGATCTCAATCGTGCGGGAGTGCCCCTGATTGAGATTGTTAGCGAACCGGACATCAGAAGTGCCGAAGAAGGGGTCGGATACCTGAGGCGACTTCACGAGATTCTGGTGTATCTCGGCATCTGTGACGGGAACATGGAGGAAGGAAGCTTCCGCTGTGATGCAAACATATCGCTAAGACCGAAAGGTCAGGAGAAATTCGGCATCAGGGCGGAACTGAAAAATATGAATTCATTCAGACATGTGCAGCGGGCTCTCGAATATGAAATTAAACGGCAGCAGTATATTCTGGAGAGCGGCGGTCATGTCGTTCAGGAGACCCGGCTCTGGGATGAAGCCCAGGGGGTCACCCATCCCATGCGGGGAAAAGAGGAGGCTCATGATTATCGTTATTTCCCCGATCCCGACCTGGTAGCCGTTCATCTCTCCGATGAATGGATTGAAGAGATCCGAAAAACCCTTCCGGAACTGCCGTTGGCAAAACGTGAACGCTTTATCGCAGAATTCGATATTCCGTCGTATGATGCCCAGGTATTAACGGCAAGCCGGGCTCTGGCCGATTATTTCGAAGAAGTAGCCCGGCAGAGCGGAAAACCAAAGATTGCCAGCAACTGGGTGATGGGTGATGTTCTCGGTCATCTCAAGGAAGACAAACGGGACATTGAGGAAAGCCCCGTATCTGCTCAATCGCTTGTCGCCATGATCAATCTTATCGAAGACGGTACAATCAGTGGAAAGATCGCCAAGGAAGTCTTTGAGGAGATGTGGAAAACCGGCAAAGAACCGAAGGTAATTGTCGAAGAAAAAGGTCTTGTACAGATTACCGATACAAGCGCCATTGAACAGGCCGTTGATGACGTCCTGGCGGCCAACCCGGGTCAGGTGGAAGAGTACCGGCAGGGTAAGGATAAGCTATTCGGTTTCTTTGTAGGGCAGATCATGAAGGCAACCAAGGGAAAGGCCAATCCGAAACTGGTCAATGAACTTTTGAAGAAGAAACTTTGAGACAGTTAATAATCAGTCCAGTCGTCTTCACAATGGTTTGATGATACGGTTCGCCCTGATGGATGCAGGTCTAAGAAGTCAGAATATCTAAATAAGGTAGATTATAGAACGGCACCGTCTTGAAATATGTAAACACAACGTAGCTTTTCGTTCTTGAACGGCAGAATCTGTCGTGCCGCTCTGTGTTTTCTATGCGGTTATATTTTAGATGAGTGTTTCTTCCGGGATCCGTACTTTTTGCCAGGACCGATGGGCAGTCGAAACGCTGAAGCCGAAGTCATAGAGGATGCGGCGTGTTCGGGGGGATATGCCCCCCTTTTTTTCTGCTAAGGAAACTGTTCACCATGATAAGAACGATCTATTGGGATAATGATGCCGTTGTGCTGATCGATCAGAATAAACTTCCGCTGGAAGAAACGTATCTTACATGCCATGACTATCGACAGGTCAAAACGGCCATCAATGATCTTACCATTCGGGGAGCACCCGCCATCGGTGTTGCTGCTGCCATGGGCATAGCTTTGGGGATGAATGCCTGCTCCCATACATCTCCCAATGAACTCAAAGAGACGTTTGATCAATTGTGCATGGAATTTGCGGGGACTCGTCCGACGGCGGTTAATCTCTTCTGGGCTATCGACAGGATGAAACAATGCTTCGAAGCTGTTCTTTTACAAGGATCGGCCCGGGTAAAGAAAGCCCTGGTCGAAGAAGCGGTTCGAATCGGGAGAGAGGACGTTGAAATCAACCGACGCATCGGCATGCATGGACGGTCGCTCGTCGCCGATGGTGACGGTATTTTAACCCACTGCAATGCCGGTGCCCTCGCAACAGGGGGCTATGGGACGGCGCTGGGAGTCATACGGGCTGCCCGGGATGAAGGAAAACGGATTCATGTGTTTGTTGACGAAACGCGGCCGGTGCTTCAGGGAGCGCGTCTGACTGCCTGGGAGATGATGCGGGAAAATATTCCGGCGACGCTTATAACGGATAACATGGCAGGATTTGTCATGAAACAGGGAAAAATCAATCTGGTGATTGTCGGTGCCGATCGTATCGCCGCAAACGGCGATGCCGCCAACAAAATCGGAACGTATTCCCTGGCGGTACTCGCCAAGGTCCACGGGATTCCCTTTTATATCGCAGCTCCGCTGTCAACAATCGATCGGACTATCTCGAACGGCGACGGGATTCCCATAGAAGAACGGGACCATGGAGAAGTTGTGTGTTTCCGTGGTGTTCAAACGGCGCCTGAGGACATGCCGGTTTACAACCCAGCCTTTGATGTCACACCCCACGAATATATAACAGCCATCATTACCGAAGCGGGATTGGCAGTGCCGCCCTGTGAGAAGAGCATAGAAAACCTGTTTCGGAGCCAGAAGTAATTTGTTAACAGTGGACTGGTAATCATGGATCGAAAAACAAGCCATGATTAATAAGTGAATAAGTGCGTAATTAAAACTGGTGAAAAAAGAGGAGTACACAAGACAGACACGTATGAACGGAAAACTTTTTCTCTTTGATTTTGACGGTGTTATTGCCGATTCTCTGGAATTGTATGAGGATACGACGAAACGTTGCTTCGAACTGATCGGGAAGCCGATTACCCGGAATCGTGAAGATTTTCTCGATCTCTTTGATGATAACTTCTACGAAGCAATCCAAGCGCGAGGTGTGAAAATAGAAGAGTTTATCGGGGCAGTACAGGAAATCGGTCCGACCGTTGATTTCAGCAACGTTGTCATCTTCACGGAAATGGTGCCGGTTCTGGAGGCATTGGCGTCGAGCAATACTCTCATTATCATTTCGTCAAACACGAATCATGCCGTTAGGTCCATTCTTTCCGCTCATAAATTCAACGGCCACTTTAAGGAAATCCTGGGGGCCGATGTTATGGTGAGTAAGGTAGATAAAATCTTCCATGCCATGGAAAAATACGGATATCCTCCGAAGATTACCTTCTATATTGGCGATACGACGGGAGATATCCGTGAGGCACAAAAGACAGGAGTCAACACAGTTGCCGTTACGTGGGGGTGGCATTCGCGAGAAAGATTAACTGCCGTTGGTCCTGACTATATTATCAATTCACCGGAGGACCTTTTCGCTCTCTAAAGAATGCTGTGTCATAAGCTGTCCCGAGCAAAAGTGAGATGCTGAACAGTGAGTTGCATGTCAAAAATCAGTCATCTTTACTGATAAAGTAAAGTGTCGCATGACGCAGATATACCGGATTTGCCATTGGTAAAACCAGTCATATGCGGCAATCTTTTTCTTATGAAATATATGACGATGCTGTCAGTAATGTGAGGAGGGTTGGTCCCGGTTGTACAATGTGTCGGGCTATGGTTTTGCGAAGATCGTGTTAGTGACGGATGGTCATTGAGTCAAACACCGCTATAGAAAGACAAGACCTTGATGAGACCGAAGGCAGAACGGACATGATATGAAAATTATGCTGAATTACAGTGTAAAATTCGGGGGTAAACATCATTTAACATGTCAATGTCCCGTCTGCAAAAGTTCCGGTGGGTATCACTCTGCTGATTGTGTCTGTCCCCATTGTGGGGCTTTAGGGGGAGATCATTATGAACACTGTATGTGTCCTTACTGCGGCCGCACCGGAGGCTATCATTATTCAAATTGTGCATGTCCTTTGTGTGGAAGGATGGGATGAACTGTTTTTAAATATTCTGTGAATCGTGATACGTTATTCCTGTGGTGTAAGTTGCAGACTGCGGTGCCAAAGATTGACTATATATTCATGCCTGCGTGCTGACAATCCGACGTCTTTCGCCGAGCATCAGTCACGGGCGGATCTGAGCGGGCAATTTTCCTTATGAGAAAAATCGAAATTGTCCTAAGTTTTTCTTTGACTTCTAACAGTTCAGTTTTCTATACTTTTCCATTTTCCGGAACAGAAGATGAATCGACGCTATCGATATGGCATGAACCATGGACCTGCCGAAAACGAGTCATGACGTGAATGAGAAAATTATGGGGCCTTTTGTATTTCAAACGATTCAAATTTCTGAACCTCGGGACAAGGTTTTTCATCGTCTCGGGTATCGCCATGGCGTGACCACTATTGACCGGAGTGTCAAAGAAACGATCGAACGCGATATCGCATATGCTCTTTCCCTCATACACCTCCGAGGAGTGGCGTTGCGGCTGGCGATCCGTGAGAGATCAGCATCGACGGTTATCTGCAAAGAGGGGATTATTTTTCACAGCAGCGGTATTTCTCACATGATCCGTCACTGTGATGAGTTACTGGTTATGGGAGCCACCGCCGGGTCAGATATTGTTGATGCTATTGGCCGTGATGCACAAGAGGATCGATTGACCAGAGGCGTTGTTCTTGATGCGGTAGCCAGTGAAATGGCCGATGCGGCTCTCGACTGGATTGTCGCATATTTCAATCGGAACCTTCTGCGGGAAAACAGGCGCGTGTCGACACGGCGATTTTCCGCAGGTTATGGTGATTTCGGAATCGAAAACCAGAAGATGCTGTTTGATATTCTCGAGATGTCCCGCATCGGTGTCCGGATCAGTGACCGTTTTATGCTTATTCCGGAAAAATCGGTAACAGCGGTAGCGGGTATATACGAGATTTTTGAGAAGGATGAAAAAGGAGCGATACATTGAGTAAAAAGAAGGGACTCAAGAGTCTGCTGAAGAAGAAAATACTCATTCTGGACGGCGCCACCGGAACTGAACTCCAGAAGCGCGGCATGCCTGCAGGAGTGTGTCCAGAAAGATGGTGCATCGACCATCCCGAGGTGATCCGGGCGGTTCATGATGATTACCGAGAAGCCGGCTCTGATGTTGTCTATACGTGTACGTTCGGCGCCAATCGGATCAAGCTGGGACAGTATGGTGTCACGGAGGTAATCGACGTGAATCGCAGGCTTGCCGGCATCGCACGGCAGGCTGTGGGAAAGAACGGTCTGGTTGCCGGAGATATCGGTCCGACGGGACGGTTCGTCGCTCCCTTCGGTGATCTGGCGTTTGAAGATGCTGTTGATGTTTTCAAAGATCAGGTACGAGGACTGCTCGATGGCGGCGTCGATCTCTTCGTCATCGAGACGATGATGGATATCCAGGAAGCCCGGGCAGCGTTGATTGCCGTGAAGGAACTGACCGATACATTCACAATCGTAACAATGACCTATGAACAGGATGGACGTACACTCAATGGAACGGATCCGGTATCGGCGGTGATTACCCTGCAAAGTCTCGGTGCTGATGCGGTGGGGTGCAATTGTTCGACCGGTCCGAAGGAGATGATTGAACTTATCAAACGGATGAAACCGTATGCCACGGTTCCTCTCGTGGCGAAACCCAATGCGGGAATGCCCCGCTTGGTGAATGGTCAGACTGTCTTTACCATGGAGGCAGATGAATTCGGAATGTTTGGGACCGAATTTGCCACCGGGGGTATTGCCATGGTTGGCGGATGCTGTGGTACGAATCCCGATTACATCAGAGAACTTGCCCGGGTCATGAATGACCGAACGCCCCGTAAGCCGGCGAGAAAGTCGGTGTGTGCCGTCAGTTCATCACGAAAGACCGTTGTTTTCGATAATAAGGGGGCTGTTGCAGTCATCGGTGAACGGATCAATCCCACCGGTAAGAAAAATCTTCAGGATGAGCTTTGCAGCGGCAGGATGGGACTCGTCAGAGAGATGGCCAGGCAGCAGGAAGAAAAAAAAGCGGATCTCCTTGACATTAATGTCGGTATGTCCGGGATCGACGAACGTGCCGTCATGGAAACTGTGGTGAACACGTTATCGACGGCGAGCAGTCTTCCGTTGGTCATCGATTCGTCGGACGTGCACGTCATCGAGAAAGCACTGCGAATATATCCCGGCCGGGCGCTGGTGAACTCGGTTACGGGCGAAAAGAAGAAGCTGAAGGAACTCTTGCCGGTGGCGGCAACCTATGGTGCCATGGTGATCGCGCTGCCTGTAACGGACAAGGGTGTGCCCGCATCAGCGAAAGAGCGATCTGAGGTAATTGAACGCATCTGCAAAGAGGCACGGGAATACGGTTTTACCAAAGATGATATTATTGTTGACGGCGTAGTGATGACTGTCTCGTCTGATCCCGGCGCTCCCCTGGAAACGCTGAAAACGGTGGAATGGAGTGCCCGGAAGTTAAAATGTGCGACCATGCTGGGACTCACAAATGTATCGTTTGGAATGCCGGAACGGAGATGGCTCAACGCGGCCTTCATGGCGATGGCGATTGAACGGGGAATGACCGTCGTCATAGCGAATCCCGATGCGGATGAGGTTATGAATGTTAAGGCAGCAAGCGAGGTTTTGATGAACAGGGATCAAGACGCGTCGTCATATCTTGCCCGTTTTGCCGTTGCATCGAAGGAAACAAAGAGGTCAGTCACGGCCGGCGCTGTTCCCCGTGACGATATCGCTCAGGCTGTTCTGGATGGAAATCGTGAGGGAATCAGTGAAAAGCTGGCAGTGGCACTGTCAACCGGTTTGGATGCCCGGCAACTCGTTCATGATGTGATGATACCGGCCATCACCAAAGTAGGGGAACTGTATGACAGGAAACAATACTTTCTTCCCCAGTTGATAGCAAGTGCCGAGACGATGAAACTCGGTCTGTCCTGGCTTGAACCCCACCTTCGGGACGACGTTTCGTCGCAGGACAGCAAAGGAAGGATACTGATTGCGACCGTTCAGGGAGACATTCATGATATCGGGAAAAATATCGTGGCGCTGATGCTCAACAATCAAGGATTTGAGGTAATCGATCTCGGAAAAGATGTAGCCACACAGCGTATCATAACAGAAGCACAGCAA
Source organism: uncultured Syntrophaceae bacterium (assembly GCA_964498145.1). Taxonomy (GTDB): domain Bacteria; phylum Desulfobacterota; class Syntrophia; order Syntrophales; family UBA6807; genus DSDU01. The sequence continues at coordinate 1,626 of CAZCGI010000064.1, read as the reverse complement.
TTACAACCGCAGATCATAGCCCTCTCCGCGCTCATGACGACAACCATGGTGGCAATGAAGGAAGTGGTCGATGCAGCCCGCCGTGAAGGGGTGGATTGCTCGTTTATGATTGGTGGCGCCGTGGTGACAGAATCACACGCCGCCGAAATCGGTGCAAACTATGCCCGGGACGGTGTGGAGGCTGTCAGAGTAGCGGAAAGGCTCGTGGATAAGTCTACGTGAAGTTCAAGGGATAAACGAGTTGTTGCCCAGACGAAAATTCACTTTCAACTGGCCATTCCGCTTTTTGATAAATCTATAGCTTGCTTCAGGCAATTCCAAAACTCACCCTTCGGGTTCAGACATTTGGAATTGCTGGTCTTTCGCTTAGCTAAGATTTATTCGCAAAAAGCTCAATGATGACCTGCTCAAATAAATTTTCGTCTGGGCAACAAAAATATAGACATGAAGATTGTGTATGACTGAGATAAAACTCAGTAACTCAGTCCTGTTTTTCTCCTGACTTCTGTCTCCAGACTCCAGACTTCTTTTTCTTACTTCTGCTTATTACTGACCCCTGCTCGCTGAAAGCTTCCAGCTATTTCGATGATTCCACATACTCCACGATCTTTTCGGCGATGATCCTGACGGTTTTCTCGAATTTCTGTTCATCCTTTTCAAGAAGCGTAATCCTGAATCCCGGAGTAGATGTAAAGAATGATGTCAGCGGAACGACACAGATTCCTGTGGCACCCAGCAGGTAGTATACAAACCGCATATCCCGTTCGACCTTCGAATTGACGATTTTTTCAACGTAATCCTTTATTTCGGCATTCTCGATATTAACGGACTGACGGTAGTTAAGGATGGCGTCGTTGAAAACAACGGTCATATAAAATGCACCGTTGGTTCTGTTGACAACGATGTAGGGAACGTCTTTCAAAATATTATACGCGATGTTTGAAAGCCGTTCGTAGTGTCTGATCCGATCATTCAGATAGCTTTTATACTCAGGGTGTGTCATGAGCCGTGGAATGGCGATCTGAGGAAGAGTGGTCGAGCAGACTTCCGCCATTTTCTGTTGTAGTATTGCATTGACGTATCGGGCAAAACTTTCATCTTTATCGGCATTGTATACCTCAATCCAGCCGCACCGTGCTCCCGGCCAGGGAAATTCCTTGGATATGCCTTTCATACTCATACCGGGGACGTCTCCAATGATATCGGAAAGGGGAAGTGTCGTTTTGCCATTGTAGATGATGTTGGTGTATATTTCGTCAAAGATCAGAAACAGGTCATATTCTTTTGCGATTCTAACAATTTCCTTGAGCGTTTTCTCCGGATAGACATGTCCTGTGGGATTGTCGGGATTAATAACGAGAATGCCGACGATTGTTCCATGACTCTTAACTTTTCGTTCAAGTTCCACAAGATCGGGATGCCAATCCCGATAGGGATTCATGCGGTACGTGTTCGGCGGAAACGAGGCATGATGGACTTCGGCGAGGAGATGGGTTGAGTATGTCGGTTCCGGCATGATAATGCGGGCATCAACCCGTATGGAGCTGTAGGCTCTGGCGATTGCATCCCCCAGACCGTTAAAGAAGATAATGTCCTATCCTGTTATCTGTACTCCTACCCGTTTGT
>CAZCGI010000063.1:1047-8761 GCA_964498145.1 uncultured Syntrophaceae bacterium | reverse complement strand
CCTACAAAATATGTTGTCACTCTCACAATAAATATCTGATCGACAACACATCGGAGTCTCTCTTTTTGCGGCAGATGACCGTCTCTCCACTGTGTTTCGTTCCATAAAACTCAATCTCCAAATTCAGATGGATAATCCCGGCATATGGTAGAATATCTGAAGCCAAATCCTATGGGGCAGTCACACAATAGTTCTTTTATCAAGGAGCTGTTCGCTCTCATATGTACATTCATCAGAACGACTGAATGGTCAATAGTGACCATATGCCGGGTATTATTTTCTTTTATCCACTTATAATAATTACTGAACGCTTATCGTTTTATTTGAATTTTTTGTCTTCCCTACGTCGTTACTACTATCTGTTTGTCCTTTCCTGTCTTCATACACAAGTTCACCATTTAAATAAATGGCCCGCACCCCAACGAAATTATCATTTTTCGCAATAATATTTTTCATTTACTCAGCCTCCTCCAGGTGTTTTTCACCTATCGTTAGAGTTTGAATCTTTACTGTATTAACTTGCAAATATTCTGCCTTTTTCTTTGCTTTGATAAAAATATTCCTCTTTAAAAGACGGACCCACATACTTTCACTATTCCGGATCCCTGAATTCGTGATATTTCCAATATTATCCTATCGATATTTCAAAACAAAAACCTGAGTAAAAATGTCGTCATGAGCACGACATGGCATTTATTGTGAAAATAGAAAGCAACTATGAAAATGCAGTTTAATCGTTATCGATAAAGTTAAAAAAAGCGGAATTACAGGTCAATTGATTGAATTAACACCATTTATTGAGCATAATACTGACTAGAGGTCTCGTAAATAACAATGTTACGTCCATCGATTTCTGTTACAAAAAAAGGGTTAACTGAAATATTATTATCAGTTAACCCTTTATAATGTCTGGCACGCCTGCTGTGATTCGAACACAGGACCTACGGATTAGAAGTCCGTTGCTCTATCCAGCTGAGCTACAGGCGCACATTTTTAAAAAGATTGGGATTTCTAACTCCTTTATCGGTATTTGTCAAGACAAAATGATATCACACCTTCTATTGCCCTGCCATGAGTAGCCCTTCTTCAATTAGCAGGGCAACAATATCCTCCTCTTTGACCACACAGCAGTATTTTTAACATTTACGACGACGTTGAATGTTATATTCCGCTGATGATCTCTTGAACGATGATCTTCTTTGCATAATCGATCACCCTCCCCCGGCGCTATCGAACATACCCTGCGATTCCATCGTATTTGTAGCCCTTTTCCGTAAGTCCTTCTCCTTTTAAATCGGTGGAATAAAAATGTGTTCCTTTATCCGGATTGTACCATCGATACAGCTCTCGTGTATCGGTAAGTCTAGATGTCGCTATGTTTCCGATTGATTCCTCAAACTCATAACCTTTCAGAGATTTCCCTCCTCCGTTTCGGTCATATGAATAAAAGTGATCATTCTTCGAAGGACTGTGCCATCGATAGAACTCCGTGGTGCCATGTGTCCCTTTTCTGAAAAGACTGAAAACCGTGCCTTCATCCTTATATGCAGAAGGCAATAACAGTGTTTCAGATCCCGGATCCGTTGTATAGAGGTAATCGGTCCCCTTGGTAAAACGATATACTTTTATTAATTGTGATGGTGTGTGCTCAGATATCTCGGCAGATATTTCAACGACGTCATTTCCACCGTTTGAAGAAAATAATATATTTTCTGTGTATTTGCCGGGCGACAACCGATCGGTTGTAATCATAATATTGACATAATCGGTTTCTTTCGCGGTCGTTCCGAGGTCGGGGTAGATTCGTATCCACCCATCCTTTCCCCGCATCAGTTCCTCGCCATAGATTCTCATGCCTTCGATCATGACGTTCCCTTGTCCGCATATCAAGGTAACGATATGAGGACCTTCTTCAAGATTTTCTACGAGGGAAACCTCAACTCGACTTCTCTCTTCAGCGCGACAGTTAACGGTCCCAACCGGTTTATCATCGACAAATACATTGACAATGCCGCCATCAGGGTCTTGCCAGACAAATAAAACCAGACCTGTTCCGAAGAAAGTTGTTTTCAAGCTGCTGTATTGACTGTTACTTGATGGGTATCCATTTTCTTCGAACCAGGAACCGGAAATGTAGACGGAATCTCTTAAATACTCCGGAAGTTCGTATTTTTCCTTGTTCACTGTTTTTTCATTATAAAGAGAAAAATACCTTCCTCTTTTAAGGTTTATCCCTGAAAAATATTTGCGGTTTCTCTGCAATTCAGCTTTCCAGGAAAGAACATCCTTTCCCTTGTTTGTTACTTGAATTTTTCTTACCAGTCTTTTCCCCTTTTCAATTGAACCGAGGTCTATACCTTGTGGGTCAAGTGAAAGATGTGGTCTGGAGCCCTCTTCTGCTATGTTGAATTTAAGAAACACATGTCTCTGGCCGCCATTTGAGTGTACGATAAAAGGCAACCTGTAACTACCGGGTAATAAATTGTTTCTAAACCGGTAGGTATTATTCATTGTTTTTATTTTGAGTATCACCGGATATTTCTTTAATGTCTTTGGAGATTCATCACCAGGGGTCATTGAAACGATAGTACAACGAAGATAACACGGTGATTTTTCAATTTTTCCATAGATAGGAGATTGTTTGTCGAAGTCCCATCCTTCCGGACCTGTTACAGACCATACCAGTGAGTTTGAACCGACATTTGCAAGAGAAACAACACCATCGGATTGTTCACCGGGCCCAATCGCACCAAAGTCGATTTCACGGGACGAAATGAAAAGTACGGGGTCCGTAATAAATTCCTCCACACCAACGGATGCAGGAGGACTTGTCACGTTTCCTCTGACTTTTGTTATTTCGACCTGTCCTATTTTCTTTGCGATAAAAATGGGCCGCTTGTAAAGAAACGATCCGATTGTATGGTCTGATACAATCCATTGTCCCTGATCATAACCAGACAGGTCCGTTCTGCTGCCGTCAGACCATATCCCGATAGCTTTGAAAGATCTTTTCTGGCCTATCCTCACTTTGATCGACACTGGGCTGATCTGAATCGATTGAAGCGAAACAATTTTCATGAAGACATCCACTTTTTTGGTGCCTCCATTCGATATTATGTTAATCGATCCGCTATATTCCCCTTCGGGAAGTCCTGCCGTATAAGCAGTGAACTGCAAATCTCTGTTCCTTTTTTCTGATAGGAACTGGTCGCTTTGCGATAGCTCCCGTATGCTGCCGTCGGAAGGTTCTGGCTTTTCGATCGATTGAGCAAGAATTCCGAATTTACCCGTTCCGACAGAGGCCAGCGTATCCTTATTTACTTTTTTCAGCATATCACGATAAGATTCGTCGGATTCCACCTTTCCCGGAACAAGCCACGGTTGATCTGTGACAATATTCCATTCCAGATCGTTCATGCCGCTGTTCCTGATTGAAACGGTAAAATTATGTATTGAATCTTTTTCCACGTTTCCCAGATCAATACGGGGCGTTTTCACCTCCAGAACCGGACCAATCGGCGGATAGACCCGTATCTGTTCGACATCACTTGTAAGTTTCCCGGTGGTGACATAAATACCGACCTGGCCGATCGATTCTCCCATGAGAATACCTCTGCCTACAAATCGAGCCACCGATTCCTGTTTGGACATCCAATTAACAGTTTGAGTTATATCACGCTGAGAATTATCACTATACTCTCCTAATGCATGGAGCTGTATTTTCTCTGCCACGTGAAGACGAACTCCCCCTGTCTTTAGATGTACTTTTACAAGTTTTGCAGATGAAGAAACATCTTGAGCGCTCTCAGCGGACGGCATAGCGAAGAATTGAATGAGAATGCATACCGTCAGGAATAAAACAACCAGCGAATTTCTATTCATGAATTATGGCCTCTTGCAATGAAGGTTCATTGTGGGGTACTATGCGAAAAGTTGAACAAAAGGTATTACAAGAACTCACCGATGTCAATGTCAAGATTGATCGTCTAACAAAAAGTCCGTTATCTTTAAAAAGAATCATTACAGGCTTTTTGACGCTGCTCGCTTTGCATAGATAACTTTTCGATCGATGAGTCTTATGTACCTTCTAACTAAGGAGGTCGATGGTCCTCAATTCCTGAATATGAAATGAATCATATACGCCGGGAATAAATAAAACTTGACACTCCATAATTATCCGATATATCGTGCGCTCTGCGTTTCTGGACTTCCTGCTTCACAGTTTCTGAAGAAAAAATAATCATTGTCAAGAATTGCACATTATCTACAATGGCTGATGAAGAAATAAAATACTGGCTTGCTCTTAAATTTGTCGATGAAATCGGTAATGTGGGATTCAAGAACCTTGTTGATAGATTCGGATCGCCTCAGGCAGTTTTCCAGGCTACAGAAGACCAAATTATCAAAGTTAAAACGGTTAATGACAGGACTGCCCGAAAGATAAAGAAATTTAACGATTGGAAGCGTGTCGACAGAGAACTCGAAAAGGCTGAAACTCATGCTGTTTCAATTATTACTTCGAAAGATGACCGCTATCCCCGATCGCTTCTTAACATTTATGATTTTCCACCCGTACTCTATGTAAAAGGAACACTTGATGTTTACGATACAAATATTGCCATTATCGGCTCGAGACGAGCAAGTACCTACGGAACATTTCTAACGGAGAGACTTTCTCGAGAACTTGCCGGAGAAGGAATCACCATTGTCAGCGGAATGGCCAGGGGTATAGATTCGGCAGCACACAGAGGTGCACTTTTAGGAAGTGGTCGGACACTTGCAGTACTTGGCTCCGGCATCGATGTGATTTATCCTCCTGAAAACGCCGAGTTATACAACAAGATAGCACAGAGAGGAGCAATCGTATCGGAATTTCCCTTCGAATCGGAACCGAAAGGATTTCATTTTCCTGCCCGGAATCGTATCATCAGTGGCTTATCTCTGGGTATCGTTGTTGTTGAAGCGACTGAGAAAAGCGGATCGCTCATAACGGCACGCCTGGGACTTGAACAGGGGAAAGAAATATTTGCAGTGCCGGGCAGCATCGATGCTCCCGGTTCGAGAGGCACCCATAAACTCTTGAAAGAGGGAGCGAAACTAGTCGAAAATGTGCATGACATTCTCGAAGAAATTTATCCCCAAATACAGCTGAGCAAAAATCCCTGTGGCAGTGAAGACAATCAGGAAGTCTCTATACCTGTCAATAATCGACAAGAAATCGTTTCGCGTCAACAATCGATTAAGGCTCTTCGTTCTGAAGAACAGGAAATATTAAAGATCATAAAGAAAGCCCCGATGTATATAGATAACATTATCGAGATAAGCGGCTACCGGTCACAAGACGTGTTGAACATTCTTTTATATCTCGAATTGAATGGTTATATTGAGCAACTATCGGGGAAGCGATTTGTTATCAAGGAGTAGGCATGGCACGTTCTCTGATCATCGTTGAATCTCCAACGAAGGTAAAAACAATAAAAAAATTCGTAGGCTCGGATTTTGATGTACGCGCATCACTGGGTCACGTCAAAGATCTTCCAAAGAGTAAAATAGGGATTGATGTCAACCGTGACTTTCAACCGACGTACGAAGTCATTAAGGAAAAGAAAAAGGTCATTTCAGATCTGAAAAAATCTGCACAAAAGTCGGATACGATCTATCTTGCTCCCGACCCTGACCGCGAAGGAGAAGCCATAGCCTGGCATATCGCTGACGAAATCGGAAGGGAAAAGAATATCTATCGCGTCATGTTCAATGATCTGACGAAAAATACGGTTTTAACAGCAATACAAAATCCTCAATCCCTGGACGTCAATAAATATGAGGCTCAGCAAACAAGGCGTCTTTTAGACCGACTGGTGGGGTATCAAATAAGCCCCATTCTTTGGGAAAAAGTCAAGCGGGGCCTCAGTGCCGGCCGTGTCCAGTCGGTCGCCGTTAAAATTATCTGTGATAGAGAAAAGGAAATCCAGGACTTTATTACCGAAGAGTATTGGACAATAACAGCAACACTGGAGGGGACCAACCCGCCCCCTTTCAATGCACGGATCGTCAGGATTAATGGTGACAAAGCCAAGATAGAAAATGAAGCACAGGTCAACGACATACTGAATGACCTTGAAGCGGCCGAATACATTGTCGGCAAGATAGATAAAAAGGAAGCGCGACGTCACCCTGCGCCGCCGTTTACGACAAGCAAACTCCAGCAGGAAGCGTCTCGAAAATTGCATTTTCCTGCGAAGAAAACGATGCGAATAGCACAGAAGCTCTATGAAGGAATAGAACTCGGGAAAGAAGGCTACGTAGGGCTCATCACCTATATGAGAACGGATTCTGTCAGGATCGCTTCGGAAGCACTCGATGAAGCACGATCGTTTATTCTTGACAATTATGGCCGGGAACATCTCCCCGACAAGCCCAGAACCTTCAAAACCTCAAAAACGTCACAGGATGCCCACGAAGCGATCAGACCGTCGTCTGTTGCCTACCGGCCGAAGAACATCGAAGAATTTCTCTCAAAGGACGAGTTTCGTCTCTATCAGCTCATCTGGAATCGCTTCATGGCAAGTCAGATGAATCCAGCCGTATTCGACCAGACGATTATTGAAGTTACGGCAGATAAATATCTTTTTCTAGCCCAGGGATCGGTTATGAAATTTCCCGGATTCACCATTCTTTATACTGAAAGTAAGGAAAACGGTGATTCTGATGATGAAATGGGTAAAATTCTTCCCGATATCTCCGTGGGAGAAAAACTTTCCGTTGTATCAATCGACCCACAGCAGCATTTTACCCAGCCGCCACCTCGTTTTTCCGAGGCAACGCTCGTACGGGAACTGGAAGAAAATGGTATTGGAAGACCGAGTACGTATGCAACGATTCTCAGTACGATCCAAGATCGCGATTACACAAAACTCGTCAAAGGAAGATTTCATCCGACGGAACTTGGAACCCTGGTCAACGATCTACTGGTAGAAAATTTCGGAAGAATTGTTGATGTCGATTTCACCGCTTCGTTGGAAGAAAAGCTTGATTTAATTGAAGAAGGAAAAACAAGCAGATATGAAACGCTCAAGGAGTTCTACACTCCTTTTGAGGGTGATCTTGAGAAGGCTAAAAAAGACATGAAAAATGTTAAGCGGGAAGAAATTCCAACTGACATCAACTGTGACAAGTGCGGAAGCCCCATGGTAATAAAGTGGGGAAAAAACGGAAAGTTCATTGCCTGCTCGAATTATCCTGCATGTAAAAACACCAAAAACTTCGTTCGCGACCACAATGGAGCGATACAGGAGGTCGAAGCGGTATCAACGGATATTGTCTGCGATGCCTGTGGCCGTGCCATGACAATCAAACAGGGGAAATATGGCAGATTCCTCGGTTGCTCCGGTTATCCTGAATGCCTCCATACGAAGCCGCTCGATGTAGGTGTAACCTGTCCCCGCGAAGGCTGCGGAGGCTATCTATGCGAACGACAATCCAAAAGAGGAAAAATCTTTTTCGGATGTTCAAATTATCCGAAATGTACGTACGCTCTTTGGGATAAGCCGATTCCTGAGCCTTGCCCTCAGTGTAACCATCCCTTTTTGGTTGAAAAAGTGTACCGTGGGAAAGGTACAATAAAGGCCTGTCCGAATAAAGAATGTGGGTATAAAGAATAAAAGATGTCAATCTTATGTTGTGCAGCTAATCGCACGACGGTTTTTTTCTATAT
>CAZCGI010000063.1:542-1037 GCA_964498145.1 uncultured Syntrophaceae bacterium | reverse complement strand
CTATATAAAAAATTTTTCACAGCGGTAACCTTGAATCTCGATATGAAAAAATCAAAACTATCTGACCCGGTTATTATCATTGGAGGAGGTCTTGCCGGATGTGAAGCGGCATGGCAACTCCTCAAGAGAGGCAAACGTGTTACTCTCTACGAAATGAAACCGGCGTCTTATTCTGCCGCCCATACCTCACCGCTTTTGGGGGAACTTGTCTGCAGCAATTCTCTGCGCTCCAATGCCAGAGAAAGTGCCGTCGGGCTTCTCAAGGAAGAAATGAGATGTCTCGATTCTCTGATCATTGACGCTGCGGATCACACATCAGTACCGGCGGGAAAGGCATTAGCCGTCGACCGTTCACTCTTTTCCCGTTACATCGAAAGTAAACTGGCTGAATTTCCGAATCTTGAAATTATCCGAAATGAAGTTACCGAGATACCGGATAATTGCATTGTCATTATCGCAACGGGGCCACTCACCGCAGATGCGCTTGCAAAAAAG
>CAZCGI010000063.1:0-532 GCA_964498145.1 uncultured Syntrophaceae bacterium | reverse complement strand
CATCTTTTTTTCTATGATGCCATATCACCGATCATTGAAGCAGAATCGATTGACGATTCCAAAACGTTTATGGCTTCCCGATATGATCCGGCAAGTGATGATTATGTGAACTGTCCGTTATCACAAAATGAGTATGAATATTTTCATCGAGAGCTCTTATCGGGCAACGAGGTTGCACCAAAGGACTTTGAGGATAAAAAATGTTTTGAAGGCTGTCTCCCCATTGAAGTCCTTGCCAGACGAGGAACCGATACCCTTCGATACGGGCCGATGAAGCCGGTGGGCTTAGTCGATCCGCGGACGAGCCGTCAACCGCATGCAGTTATTCAACTTCGACGGGAGAACAAAGAATCGTCACTTTATAACATTGTCGGGTTTCAAACAAAGCTGACATGGCCTGAGCAGCGAAGAATCTTCCGCCTTATCCCCGGTCTCGAACGGGCCGAGTTCGCCCGTTATGGGAGTATCCACCGTAATACATTTATTAATTCCCCTACCCTGCTCACGGAAACACTACAACTCCGGGCACATG
>CAZCGI010000062.1:4321-8955 GCA_964498145.1 uncultured Syntrophaceae bacterium | reverse complement strand
CGGAACACTGTTCGCGATCAAACGGAATCGTGTTCGCGATCGTTCGGAATATGCACCGAAAATAAAATGTGTGTTACATAGCTGTATCAGCTATGTTTCATTTTTATACGGATACCATACATACAATGTTGGGCAAAGAAGGGCTATGACAATAACATTTCATAACAAACCCGAGGCAAATCTGATAATTTGTGTGCACACGGGAATGGTCTCAGACGACAAGTTCCTCAGTTACTACAAGGCGATGATTGAAAGTGACTCGTTTAGTACAGACATGAATTTACTGGTTGATTTGAGGCAAACAGACAGTTCCTCAAGAAGTGGAAATGTCCTTCGGAAGCTTGCTAACTACATGAAATTACGACTTGCAGACGCCGGCACATATCCGAAGGTTGCTGTGATAGCTCCAAAGGATGTTTCCTTCGGACTTGCCCGTATGTACGAATTTTTTGCGGATTCCATTCCGTGGGATTTTGTAGTATTTCGTTCTGTCGACGCCGCTTTGGCTTGGCTCAGAGTCTCGGACGACCTTTTAGATGATCTGGAAAAGAACGGGGCCGGCCTCTGATTATTGACCAGAATTTCCCGACAATAAAAAAGACAACCCAGCCTGCGTGTTGCACTTTTGGTATTATCCAGAAATTATAAACACTGCCTGGTTTTGATTGGAGTAAAATTGACAATATGAGACTGACGGAGAAAATTCACTTATTAAAATTGGATTTTGAAATAATCCTGAGTCCGCAACAAAAGGTTGACAGGTTTGTAAACTCTATAATCATTTTTGGGGACAAAATAACATTAATAGATACAGGAGTAAAAGGAAGCGAGACTAAAATTTTTGATTATATAAAAGCAAATAAGCGAGAAATATCTGAAATTGATACTGTAATTTTATCTCACTCTCATCCGGATCACATCGGTTCCGCAGCCATGATTAAGGAGACAACAGGATGTGAAATTCTGGCACATGAAGGTGAGAAAAACTGGATTGAAAACATTGAAAATCAAGTAAAGGAACGTCCGGTCCCGGGTTTTTTTAATCTGGTCGACAGGTCTGTGAAAATTGATAAGTTTTTAAAACACGGACAGGAAATTAAAGCTGATGAAGATGTAACATTAAAAATTATTCATTCTCCCGGACATTCAAAAGGTTCCATAAACATATTATTCAAGGAAGATAAAATACTGTTTACTGCCGATTCAATACCCTTGGCAAATGATATACCCAATTATGATGATTACAGTAAACTGATGAAGTCATTGAATTATATTAAAACAAGCAAAGACTACTCGGTGTTACTTACCTCATGGACCCCGCCGTTCACCAATCGAAAAGAAATCGATAAGGTTTTACTCGAAGGTGAAAGTTATATGAAAAAATTAAATGAAGCTGTAGAAAAAATATATATAGGGCAGGAATCTAATCCACTTTAATTCTGCAAAAAGGTACTATCCGAATTAGGATTACCCGGGTTTTATTCCGTCCCCATTGTTGACCGGGCATTTAAAGGGCATAAAAAATGAAGAAAGTAGTATTCGTCGTAATAATTGAAGAAATCTTGAATCAGGAAATGTACGATACTTATATCAAACAGGTGGTGGGAATAATTAAATCACATCACGGTGAATATATTGCAAGGAGCAATAAAATTTTATCATTAAATGAATATAAGCCAGAACGGTCTATTGTTATTGGCTTTGATTCTCTTGAAAAAGCAAAGAAATGCTTCTTTTCAGAAGAATATAAAAAGATTAAACATTTAAGAGAAAACAGCACTAAATCAAAAGCTTTCTTTATCGAAAACGATTAAATCTATTCATAGTCAGTCCGACAAGCACAATGCGAAGCCCTGGTAACTCAGGGAAAAAGAAACGGATGAACAAAAGAGATGAAGAAACTATCAATAATATTATTCTTATTCTTAATGGGGTGCGTTGGAATACCTGAGAATGTACAACCTGTTGAAAATTTCAAGTTAGAGAAATACCTGGGTAAGTGGTATGAAATTGCGAGGTTGGATCATTCATTCGAGCGAGGGTTGACCCACGTAACAGCGGAATACAGTTTGAGGAAAGATGGTGGTGTCAGAGTACTGAATCGTGGGTACTCTGCTCAAGCGGACTCATGGAAAGAAGCCGAGGGAAAGGCTTATTTTGTTAAAAGATCTGATCTAGGTTACCTGAAAGTATCTTTCTTCGGCCCCTTTTATGGTTCTTATATCGTTTTTGCACTTGACCATGAAAATTACCAATATTCACTCGTATGCGGCCCTGACAAATCTTATTTATGGATTCTGGCAAGAAGCCCCATAATGAATGAAGACGTGAAATTTACTCTCATAGAAAAAGCAGCGGCAGCGGGTTTCGATGTCAGCAAGTTGATATTTGTCGATCACGACAAATCGCCTGACAAAGCTCATTCATCCGATGTAAAAAAGCCGCGCAGCTGATTCGCGGCGTTAGTGCCGGGAGATAAGATATGGTGTATTCAATCTGCCCAAGGGGAAGGAAGGGGGCAGACTCTGACTATTGATGTTTCGTTTTTATAAAGAATCCAAATAAACAATGCTGGGCTTAAAGAGAGGATGACGACATGAATTCCAATAGAAGAATTGAGGCGGCACTATTAGGGGCTTTCATATGTATCGGCTTAGCCCTTCTCGGGTATTTGATATCAACTACTGCGTTAAAAGTTAAAGGAATGGACCGAATTGTGACCGTTAAGGGCCTTGCTGAACGTGAGGTGGAAGCAAATATTGCTATCTGGCCAATCAAATTTAATGAAGCCGATAATGACCTTTCGAATTTGTATTCTGTGATTGAAAGCAAATCCGGCTTATTAGTGACGTTTTTGAAGAAAAGTGGATTTGCGGATGACGAGATAACAATTTCTCAACCCGCAATTTTCGATCGGCAAGCTCAGGATTATGGAGAGGCAGGCAAGAGTCAGTTCAGATTCGCCGCATCAACGACCATAACGGTATACAGCAAAAACGTTTCACTTGTGAGGGAAACCATGAAGAAGGTCGTTGAACTGGTCAAAGAAGGAATCGCAATTTCCGGTCAAGACTACCAGAATAAAACGGAATTTTTGTTTACTGATCTGAATAAAATCAAACCGGAAATGATAGAAGAGGCAACAAAGAATGCCCGTGAAGTGGCTGCAAAGTTTGCGAAAGACTCGGGGAGCAAATTGGGAAAGATCAAAAATGCCTCACAAGGTCAGTTTACAATTAATGATCGAGATGCTTCGACCCAACATATTAAAAAGGTCCGCGTTGTTTCGACAATAGCATATTACTTATCGGATTAATGAATAGCCTACGATATGATTCAGCGAACATCGAGAACGGCTGCGGTGCTATACACAAGATGCCCCGGTACCAAAGCTGCTGATTATTTAGAATTACGGCACTGCTCAATAGGATTGTATGCTGAATTTGGACCACGCCGCATACGGCCTTAAAGGTTTTGAGCTAAGGAACCGGTATGATACGAGAATTTGAATCATCGGACATGAACGATGTCTTAGATATTTGGCTGAAAGCATCAATAAAGGCGCACAGCTTTGTTGAAAGGAAGTTTTGGGAATCGAAAATTGACGATATGCGTGAAATATATATTCCAGCCTCCGATACTTTTGTCTTCGCAGACAAGGGGATCATTAAGGGTTTTTTCTCGCTCCACGGGGATACACTGGCGGCCATGTTCGTCTCTCCGGAATTTCAGGGTAAGGGTATTGGACAGAAATTAATGGATAAAGCAAAATCCCTAAGAAATAAATTGGATCTCACTGTGTACAAAGAGAATGCCAAGAGCATTGATTTTTATAAGAAATGTGGATTTGTAATGATCGAGGAAAAAGTCGATGAACACACGGGTCATATAGAAATCTTAATGGAACACAGGTCATAATAACCAGCGGAAGAAATTAGTTTTTACTGGCGTAAACATAGATAGAGTTATCGATAATAAAATTGTCGAACACGGTGGAGCGGCAAATATTTTTGATACCTTCTGGGCTGAAAAAATCATCCAGGCTTGTCCATAAAAATATAGGGTTAGGATTGGAGTAAAATCTTTAGAGACTATTGAAAAACGCCCATCTGTCCCGATCTATCGGGATTACCGAATCAGCTAGAAGAACGACATGATCAAAATCAAACACTGTTCAACAGATTCCGATTTTTCCTGGGCAATGCAAATAACGAAAGACTATATATCTTGGTTAAACATAGATTTATCTTTTCAAGACATTGACAAGGAATTTTCGAGTTTCCCTTTAATGTATGGCCCTCCGAATGGATTGTTTCTTCTCGCATGGCGTGAGGGCGTACCTGCAGGCGGCATAGGCCTTAGATTAATCGAAGATAATGTTTGTGAAATGAAGCGACTATTTGTTTATGACCAATTCAAAAACCAGGGTATCGGACACAGCCTGTGCAGCACACTCATCCAAAAAGCAACAAAATTGGGTTATGAGAGAATGCGACTGGACACCTTGGGCCGTATGAAGGCAGCAATAAGACTTTATGAGAATTTGGGATTCAAGGAAATCGAACCCTACCGTTTTAATCCTGACCCAACAACAAAATACATGGAATTGATTTTGGGGCGGCCCAGCAAACAAG
>CAZCGI010000062.1:0-4311 GCA_964498145.1 uncultured Syntrophaceae bacterium | reverse complement strand
CTAAAGTCACTTCGAGGAGGTTCATATTGCAGATCCACAGTGTTTGTATTTTTTATAACAATCTCTAATTATTGATTATACGCAATCACCATCGATACATCCTGAAAGGACGACACAATGAAACTGTTAACGGTGAAAGAATATCAATCGGCCCTCCCAAAACTGAGAGAAGTTACCATCAACAATCTCTTTGCGAGATCTGTAGTTGAGAAGCATGTTGACGGTAAGGTTTATGTTGATGATATTGAAACCCCCAAAGCATTTTATGTTATTCATCCATATGGCATGTCATTACTCTTTGGAGATGTCAGTGATGATTTTTTAGAATCTCAGATAAAGGGCTATTTGCTGGCTAGCGATGGTTTTAGAAAAACCGGTGAGTATTTACAGGTTTTTCCATCAGAACTCGAAAAAAGAATTGATAAGATTCTTGGAAATAAGATGCATGTTTTCGATGATGAGAAAGAACCGGATAATTCTGATGTTGCCGTCGTTAAACACAAGCGTGTAAATTTTAAGTTCGACCTTAGCAACTATAAACAATTGAGATGTAAAATCGATCTTGACGAATACAGCTTTTCTGAGGTCGATAAAGCTCTATACAATGAAACTGATGGCAGTGTTGTCCCCCAAAAATTTTGGAATAACGCTTCTGAATTTGTATTGCATGGGGTTGGTTTTTCATTAATGCTGGAAAGCCAGGCGGTTGCAGTTGCATTTTCTTCTTTCAGGCATGACGAGATGCTGGAACTGGGAATGGAAACAAAATCTGAATATAGAGGAAAAGGTTTTGCAACCATTATCAGCGTAAAATTAATCGAATATTGTCTTGAAAGAGGACTTGAGCCAGTCTGGGCTTGCAGGCTGGGAAATCGAGGTTCATATAATTTGGCCGTAAAACTCGGCTTTGAACCCGTCGCATGTTTGCCATATTATGAGTTATTAATGTGACTGATACGGAAGTGCAGTCATTGACGTAGTTGACTAAACCTCCCCGATGATGATAAAAGAACAACCATGAAGAAAAAAATGAACATAAGAAAACATCGAATCAACTACACCTAATGCTCGGAAGCTGGCGCGATTTCCGGGCAAGATCGCGAAACAGCCGAAAACTGAAAAAGGCTGAGGGACGATTCACTCCCGCGCTTCACAAACAGAATCTAAAGCACACATATTTACAAAAATATTGGTTTTGTAAAAAACTATACTGTCAGCTATTATGGAATCAAAATTCGAAACTATCAAAGAAATCCATCGTATGTCCTATGAAACGGGGAATGCAGCATTGCTGAAAAATGTCCCAAACCTTCTAAAAGCATGGGGCGTTAAGCTTCGAGATGATGATGGAATGCCTTGCCACGTAAACATTTCAGACCCGGAAAATGGCATTCTTATTGTAAGCTTGCAACACACAACAAATGACGGAACAATTGCAGAAGATATTATTGAATTCGACTCATTAAAGCCGAATGAAATATCGAAACACTACAGGAAAGGATAGGGGTCGATTGCTGACTATTAGCTAGCCGATAAAAACAAAAACTCGCATCTTCCCGGATTTTAGTGTCCCTCTCGGGGATGGTTGAAACCCCTCGCCTTCAGGCGAAGAGAAGCTCGGCGAAGTCCCAAAGGGACAAGCCATTACAATTGTTCGATCAAGCGGTCGCACAGAAGTCGAATTTATTCGACGCGACCGCTGAACCCCTCGACTTATAGTCGAGGGTAATTCAGTTTTTATCAAGAGCTGTTTAATCATCGTTGGGCAAACAGGCAGAGGCTCATGATTCGGAAAGCAACGAAAAACGATATTACCATGATTTATCGGGCACATGTTTCTTCAATCATCGAACTATGCTCAAGTATGTATACGCCATCACAAATTTATGCCTGGACACATGGCCTTTCTTCCGATCGCTATATTCAAGGGATTGAGAACTTTGAATTCTATGTAACAGAAGATACAAAAGGTCACATATCCGGCTTGCTCATATTCGATGAAGAGACCGGAGAAATATTCGCTTTATACGTTGCTCCCTGGGCGGCTCAAAAGGGATTAGGTCGTTCATTGATGGATCTTGCGGAAAGTATGATCCGGAATCGCGGCCATATGAAAATAAGTCTTAAATCAACTCTTAATGCAGTTTCTTTCTATGAGTATATGGGATTCGAGTGCATGGGAAAATCTATTCATGAATTGCAGAATGATGAAACATTACCCTGTATGCAGATGATAAAAAAGCTTGGAGAAGGAACAGGGTTAGACTCCGACTGTTGAAGAGTCCTTCCCGACGATGAAGAAGGAAAATCATTCGTGAAGAATAAGATAAAAAGCCGGAAACATCGACTCGAATATATTGAAAGCCCTCGATCTCGTATGATTTCCAGATAACCCCACAAAAGCGGCATATAACGAACCACTCTTGCTTCGGATCAAATGACCACATGCAGCAGGATTATTATCCTCTGATAATGGGCAGTCAATCTTGTATAGCATTGAACTATTTTCTTATGCTATTTTATCGAGTAAAGAAGTAAAGTCGATATAAAAAGATTTCGGGGGTGCGGTCAATGGGGAAAAATGAAACAATTGGCATGTTGCGGACATTCTGGAAATCGGAAATTATTGCCGACCATCTATATCAATTTATTTCGAAGAGATATCAAGATACCGACAAGAAAAACACCATCATTAAAATCGGGAAAATGGAACGAGGGCACTCAAAGGTATGGAACAGCATTGCTCATCAGACTCACCAGGTTTCATTCCAGGAGTCTTTCTTTCTTAAATTTGAAATCTTCTTGATGAAGCTGTTTTCGCTTATCATTCCATTAACCATATTTATTCATTATATGGAGCATGGAGAAAGAACGGCGATTCTTGAATATTCGAAATTGCTTGAACGTTATAAGGACGACGAAAAAGTAAAGAAACAAATTACCAGTATCATACGGGAAGAGATCGGTCATGAATGGTTTATGATGGAACAAATTGCAGATAAAAGCTCATATGTCGCGAAGGCAAAGGAAGCAATTCACGGCATGACAGCCGGCATCATCGAAACACTGGCTCTCGTTATCGGGCTGCTTGCCATTCACGCGACTTCATTGATCATAGGACTCACAGGCTTAATCTCAACAATCGGCGGTATGATTGCAATCATGACAATCTCGTATGTCTCGGCAAAGGGACATCACGACCTTTATGAAGGAAGAGTCAAAGAACTAAGCATAAAAACTGACATCCATCCATCAACACTGAAGAAAGAACTCGAACATGCTCTCGTCGAAAAAGGAATGGACGTCAAAGCGGTAGGCAACATAATGAATGTCATCGGTGATGACACATACCTATTATCCAATCTAATAAAAACAATCAAAATAACCGAAGAAGCAATTGTCCCGATGGAGGCAGTTAAAACGACTACTAGTTTCTTTATCATCGGGACACTGCCGATTTTAGTACCGTTTTTCGCCGGTATTATATGGCATGCGGAACCATTGATTCCCGCGACGGTTGCCTTTGTCCTGGCTTTGATTATTGTCTCTATAGCGGGATTATTTATAGCGGTGTTGTCGGGGAAAAAGATATCGGATAAAGTCATTCACAATGTATTAATCATTGTGGGAGCCTGCTCGGCAACATATCTCATAGGTCTTGCGGCCCGAGTCCTTTTTGGCATTGAAGCGGCTCATTAGGTCAATTCTCGTCAATTGCTGCGGGTGTTAATCTATCTCACCGTCGTAGAAAGTGATGGGAGCAGCCATTGATTCTTGAATAGCAAGAAAAACAAAATCTCGCATCTTCTAAGATTGAGGTTTTTACCAACCACTATATAGTGATTGTTGGTCTCACCCTTTCGGAGATTGCTATGTCAAAAACCCGTGTCCTGTTTCTCTGTACAGGCAATTCCGCCCGCAGCCAAATGGCTGAAGCATTTTTACGGAAATTTGCTGGTGAGCGATTTGACGCTCATAGTGCCGGTTTAAAGCCACAAGGGATAAATCCTTTGACAATCACGGTGATGAATGAAATCGGAGTTGATATATCAACTCAAACGTCAAAAGCAGTCGATACCTATCTTGGCAAGGTCAATTTTCAATATCTTATTACCGTCTGTGATTATGCCGACAAAAACTGTCCTACAATCTTGCCAGGTGAAACTCATAGGCAACATTGGTCATTCGAAGACCCTGCTGCATTCGAAGGCACAGATGAAGAAAAATTATTGAAATTTCGCAAAGTACGCGACCACTGCCTATTCCGCTGATTCCGCCATGTGATTCCGAAGGAAGGCGCCACCCGATTCC
>CAZCGI010000061.1:3362-9154 GCA_964498145.1 uncultured Syntrophaceae bacterium | reverse complement strand
AGAGGCTTTTTTCTCGGCATCGGAGTACTTTATGTAGTCCGTCGTAACACGGTCGCCGTTTTCGGAAAAGATCTCTACATTTCCCGAAATAATCATATCTTTTGTGTCGGTATGAAATCTGCCCTCATCTCCCTTCAGATAGTATACGGATCCGTCCGACATTGTCATTTCGACCGTAACATTATCCAAAACAGCCACACTTTCATTTTTCATATACCGTGCGGAATCTGCCTTTATATTCCATGTAGTGTCGGGATCACCTACTTCGGTGAAGTGAAAATTCCTTACATACAGATCAGCTTTATCGGCAATAATCTTCAAAACGCCGGTTTCTTCTTTTTCCTTGGCCTGAAGAAAGAAAAAGAAAACCGATGTTACTATGACACCGATCAATAATCCTACGATGATTCTTTTTCTGTTCATGTTTTTTTAATTACCACGCTTAAAATTGACTATAGCACCCCCTCTCAGAGATGTAAAGACGAATCAATTACGCCTTTTATTACAATATGTTAGGTGGAATAATATCGTGATACAACCGCATCCCATTTATTCTGAATTTTTAGGATTAATTCACAGATTTCTCGCACGGCACCCTTGCCGCCACCGTTCTTGGTAATGTAGTCGGCAGCCTCTTTCGCATCTTCCGAAGCATCGGCAACAGCAACGGCAAAACCGACCTTCCGAAAAACCGGGATATCCACAATATCATCACCTATATAAGCAATATGCTCACCGGAAATGCCTCGCTTGGCCATAATTTCCTGGAGAACATCGAGCTTGTTTTTTGCCCCCTGATGTATTTCTTCTATCCCCAACTCCCGTGCCCGATGTTCCACGACTTGTGACGTTCTTCCCGTCAAAATTATCACCTCGATTCCCACTCTCATCAGGAGCTTCAATCCATGGCCGTCCCGTACATGAAACTGTTTTGTTTCGTTTCCCAGATCGTTGATAATGATCCTCCCATCAGTCAATACTCCATCAACATCAAGTATGAGAAATGAAACTGATTTAACTTTTTCAGCCATGTCCTGATTAATCGATATATTCATAATCGCCTTTCTATGTGTCGGGTTATCGCTTTGTTGACAGTCTCAAAACGCCGGTCACTCCGACTTCTCGCATTTCTCAAATCTTTTTATTAAGTCATTGTGCTCAGTCCGTCGTTTTTTTCACAATCCCGTCAATTTCTTTGAGAACCGCCAAAAGCTCCGGCAATGATCTCATGTTCAGCGAATTGGGACCGTCGCACAATGCCCGATCCGGATCCGGATGGACTTCAACGAATAAACCGTCAACGCCGGTAGCAACAGCCGCCCGCGAGAGATACAACGCCATGTCTCTCCGCCCTCCCGACGATGTTCCCTTTCCTCCCGGAAGCTGAACGCTATGGGTGGCATCAAAGACAACGGGATAGCCCATTTTTCTTATTATGGGAAGAGAGCACATATCTGCAACCAGGTTATTGTACCCGAAGCTTACCCCCCGTTCGGTAATCATAACCTTATCGTTTCCGGAAGCAAGCACCTTGTCAACGACATTCTGTATATCCCACGGCGCGAGGAACTGTCCTTTTTTTATATTTACGGCACGACCTGTTGCAGCCACGGCGGTAACAAAGTCAGTTTGCCTACAGAGAAACGCAGGAATTTGAAGAATATCCAACACTGCTGCTGCCTCATCAACTTCTTCAAACCGATGAACGTCCGAGATAATCGGCAGAGAGAGTTCATCTTTTATTTTCTTCAGAATTTTCAACCCCTGTCGGGGCCCCGGTCCTCGGTATGAATTAAGAGATGTTCTGTTCGCCTTGTCGTATGAAGCCTTGAATACAAAAGGGATAGATAACAGATCCGTAATTTCCTTTAAATAAGCTGCAATGTCCCACGTTGTCTCTTCCGTCTCAATGACACAGGGTCCCGCAATCAGAATAAACGGATTATTACCGCCGATGACAAAATCACCAAGTTTTATTTCTTTCATCGTAATCTCCCGTAAGAACTTATATGAACCATTCAACTATTGATGTTCATATGTTACATGACATTATCCAGTTTACTTGCCATCGACTTAGGCTATTACATCAAATTCGTCATTAGGGTTGCACTTCATAATGCTTTTATCATTTTAATAATGTAGTGATCCCGATTCATTATTCAGCAGAACCTTACTTATGTTTCAGTTGAAGGATCTTGATTTTCATTTCAGGTATCTTTTGGGCAGCTTTCGAAGATGCTGGGTTTAGCTGATAGGCTGTTGTATATGCCTTCAGTGCCTCGTTATACTTTTTCTTTTTCTCATATGCTTCCCCAAGGTTTATATAGACAACATCGTCCTCATCATCATAGCGAAGCGATGTGTTATAATTTTTTATCGCCTGGTCATTATCGCCTTTCAGCGCATAGACATATCCGAGGCTTGAATATAATTCAGCTTTTTTAGGCGACATCTTTATCATTTTGTCATAGGTTTTGATTGCCGAATCATATTTCTTCGACTTTACATAGTGATCTGCAATTATTGAAAGGACATCCATGGTCGGATGTGCCGATGCATACTTTTCGTAGTGAGAAACTGCATTGTTGTATTCTCCGATTTTACTGTAAACAGCAGCCAGATCATATTGAATCTGAACATCTTTTATTCCGTTTTGTATAGCTTTCTCATAGTATTGTACTGCTTGCTTGTATTGTTTCTGTTCATCCGATATAAAGCCGAGTCGGGCATATGCAGTGGCATCCTTCGGCGAAATTTCTATCATTTTCTTGTAACGCTGTGCAGCATGTTTATAATCTTTCCTTCTTAGCAAATAGTCAGCCAACCGTGTCAGTGCGTCAGTATCGTTCGGATTCAATAACAACACTTTCTCATATTCTGACGCGGCATTTTTATATTGTTTTCGCTTTTCGTAAGCAACGGCAAGGTTGAAGTGAATCACGGGGTCCTTCGGATCGAGTTCGATAGCCTTACGATAGTTTGCAATTTCTCTTTTCCAGTCCCCTGTTGCTCCGGCAGCGAGACCGATATTGGCATACGCCGTGGAGTTTTTCGGCTCTTTGCTGATTATCTTTCGGTACAACAGTATTGCTTCCTTGTAACGTTGAGCGCTCAGATAGGCATCTGCCAGAGCACTCATCACATTGACATCCTGAGGCATCTTCTTTTGGACGAAGTCGTAGTGTTCAATCGCTTCAGAAGAATTGCCTGTTTTTTCGTATGCTTCAGCAAGACGATACCGGATCTGTATATCATTGGGATTGAGTTTCAGGGCCACGGAGTAATTTGCCGCAGCTCGCGACCAATTCCCTGTCTTAGCATATGCATAGGCAATATTGGCATAGGCGACATTATCTTTTGGGGTAATCCGTACTATTCTGCGAAATATTGGTATTGCTTTCCCGTACTGTTTTCTATCCAGATATAATGCCGCTAGGTCAGTCAGCGCCGCGAGATCCCGGGGATTCTTCTTCAAGACAATCTCGTACTCCGAAATGCCCTTCGTCTGTCTGCCGGTCTTTACGTATAGTTGCGCAAGCATTTTTCGCGTAGCCACATCATCAGGCTTCATTTTCAGGGCTTTCTCAAGATAGGCAATCTGCGACCTGACATTGCCGGAGCTTTTTGCGAGCCTGAACCAGTCCTGGGGGGTAATTTCTACCTTGACGGGAATGGACGTAATGATTTCATCTTTGTACTTTATGAGGATATGATATGTTTCCTTGTTCTCACTTCGTCCGGTACCGATGATTCTGTCAACAAGCTCCCTGCCGTTCAGCAATGTCTTGAAGTCATTTTTATCTCCCATCCCCTCGATATCTGCTGTAACACCTTTGCCGAACATGATATCGGTGGAAATTTTCTTTATGACAAATTCATCACGATATGATATCTCAAACACATCTTCCGGGGTCAATCGATAGTCCTTCCCGTTTTTCTCCACATCCAGATAATAAACTATTGGCTTGTGTCCGAGTATTGTTGCCAGAATCGTATTTTTTACTCTTGAGAATGCGGACGTAACTGTTTGATACCGTTCACCAATAGAGTGGTAAAAAAAGATACCGGCGGCAAACGATACAATCACCCCGACAACAATGACCCATAGAGGAATCGATATGCCTGTGCGCTGCTTTTTCACTTGTTTCGTTTCCTTTATACTTCTATAACGATCGACCATGTAATCAACTATCCTCGTGGATGATATTTTTTATGAATGTCCTTCAATCTTTCCCCGGTTACATGTGTATAAATTTGAGTCGTCGATATGTCAGTATGCCCAAGCATAATCTGAACAGAACGTAAGTCCGCGCCTCCTTCCAAGAGATGTGTGGCAAACGAGTGCCTGAACGTGTGGGGATGCACTTTATGTTCAAGTCCCGCTTTCGTAGCATATTTCTTAACAATCTTCCAGAACCCTTGTCGTGTTAAACCTCTGCCGGATCGATTAACAAATAAAACATTTGTCATCGTGTGTTTCAGGAGCTTCGGGCGTCCCTCGCTTATGTATCGTGTAATATAGTTAAGCGCAGACTGCCCTACCGGAACAATCCGTTCTTTGTTTCCTTTCCCGATAACAATGAGGAATCCCACCTGCCAGTTAATGCTGTTCATCGAAATTGATATCAGTTCTGATACTCGAATTCCCGTGGCATACATCAATTCCAGCATAGCCCGATCCCTCATGCCCAGCGGTGACTCGACCGTTGCCTGTTCGAGCAGTTGATCCATTTCATTCCTGCTCAATGTATCGGGAAGCCGCATCCAAACCTTGGCAAGCTCAATATGAGCGATGGGGTTGCTCTCCAGTACTTTTTCCCGGATAAGGTATTTATAAAATCCCCTCAATGCGGCAAGCGTTCTATTTACAGAATTCGGCGTCAATCCGTTATTTCTTAAATTTCCGAGAAATGCAATAACATCATTCGATGTGATAGATTTTATGCCCGATGTCCCCCGCCCCTCCATAAATCCGACGTACCTGTTTAAATCCCGGCTGTACGCCTCAAGAGTGTTAAGTGAAACCCCTTTCTCTATTGCCAGAAAATTAATATATTCATCTATCAGGACATGCACGTTTTGTCCGCCTCCTGCACGATCAAAATGTGATGGCAACACTGCACCATCTCCAATGCCTCAAGAATATTATTGGAATTTTAAGAAATACGGAGATGGAATGCAAGAAAGATTCCACGTCTTCTTCTGCTCACACTATATCGGCACTTGCAGGGTTAGGTATAATAAAGAATGGTATGTAAAGGGGGCGGGATAAAGAGTTTTTTCACTTATGTCCAGAGAAGCTACAAGGAGGGTCTTGCCCATCTGTCGGCTACGACCCCTGTTATAAAAAAGAACACCTCTCCTGTTAAAAACCATAAACGTGCTGCTACAGCTACCGTTGCCGCTTCAGCGAGTGAAAGACCGACAAGTTTAAGATAAATACCCATAATCCCCTCTCTGACCCCTAAACCACCAGGGGCAATGACCGCAGCTATACCAAGGGATGCTGATAGGGGAAAGGCAAGTCCACCACTCAGAGGTATTTCCATCATTGTCATGGAAGACACAAAATAATAAAACCCGAAAGACCATAATATCCAATATAAGCATATCCAGGGAAGGAGCCTGACTGTAGAATAGAAGTCCAATATTGGTATTTCTATGTTTTTATGAAACACCATTTTTATTCCGTTCCGTATTCCACTATGAATTCTATCGCTGAATATAAGAAGGGAAAGGACCAACAATAGAAAAGAAATAATACCGCCATACAGTTTCAGTCCACCTATTGC
>CAZCGI010000061.1:1991-3278 GCA_964498145.1 uncultured Syntrophaceae bacterium | reverse complement strand
AGTGATTTTTTTCACTTGTATAAGCTGCCCGTCCAAGAAGTATCCATATTTTTCCGGGAATATATTTCCCAAATATAGTCAATCCCATTCCTGCAATACCTTCCTGAATACTTGCTTTAATGCCTGATTGCTTTAATGCTTGCTGCCAGGCAATACTGCTTGCGATAAAGCCTAAGAAAAGAAAAATTAATGATACAATCAATAATGATGGGAAACAGATATCAGGAACTTCCAGCAAATCATGTTTTGCCAGAAAGACAATTAAGAAAAGCACTGAAAGATAGATAAGGTATTTATATAAATATTTCATGAAACAGCATAAAATATCTTCATTATCGAAAAGTTAATAAAAGCCTTGCCATATGTTTTATTTTTTTGGTTTTCCCGATACAAGTATCCAAGGAAGAGGACTGCAAGCCTTCGTGATATCAAAATATTCACCAATAAGCTTTTCAAATGATTTCTTATTCCAGTGATTAACATGACCGGGGGTATTGCCATAATTAGAAAGATATGCCCCTCGGACAATATTCAGAAAACACCATAGTGGTTCGTTCGGAACCGACATGATACAAAACCCACCAGTTACTCTTCGCACTTCCTTTAATGCTTTAGAAGGCTCATTTAAGTGTTCCAGCACTTCGGAACAAATTACCAGATCGAATTCTTTATCATGAAATGGCAGATTATAGACATTTCCTAATTGAAAGTTGGCAAACGAAATATTTCTTTTGGCTGCGGCTAGTTCTACCGGATCAATATCTACTGCAAACACTTTTTTTCCTTTTAAATATTTTTGAAGATAAAATAAAAAAATCCCCTCGCCACACCCGATCTCCAGAACACTTTCAAAAGAAATCTCTGACAAGACACTCTCTACAGCTTTGTAAAAGTTGTCTATCAGATATCTGCTGACGGGATTACGAGATTTATACTTTATGTTACTACTGAATGTCAGATTTTTGCTTCTCACACTATTATATCACCCAAGTATTTTATTTCTATTTCAGATGCTTGTTATGTTCCATGTCAAAAAGCATCGCAAAAAGAACCGCCTGAAAACCCATAATAGTACAGAAAGTCACAGTTAACGCGGTAATTGGCGGAACTGATCCCTGGCTTGCCCATAAATAAAAAAGTCTGACAATGAATCCTGCATCAATAAATAAAAGCAGGAACCCAAACAAATAGAAGAAAATTAACGGATGGAACTAAAGACTGACATATTTCTGAATCCTGAGGCGAAAAACCAATTTTCCGACGAGCAAAAACATTGTACAAACAATG
>CAZCGI010000061.1:0-1981 GCA_964498145.1 uncultured Syntrophaceae bacterium | reverse complement strand
TGTATTTTTATTCCACTTTTTTCACCAATCCCGTAAAGAGGATTTACTGGAACATCTTTAACCCGCATATCATAAATATTCAACGTAACAAGGAAGTCGTTCGGCATTCCATAACGAGGATAAATCTTTTCCAATGGAAGCAGGTGCAATGCCTTTTTATTGAGAGCGGTATATCCAGACTGGGAATCCGTAACATGCCAGTAACCACTTGCTATTTTTGTCAGCAGTGTAAGGGCTGAATTGCCAAGATATCTTACATGTGGAATCTTCTCCCATGCCTCACCGGTAATAAGCCGATTACCCTTTGTATAATCAACTCCTTCTTCAACGAGAGGATCCAGAAGTTCCGGTAAGTCAGCCGGATCCATTTGACCGTCACCTGCCATTACAACAGCAATGTCGACGTCCTTATTCCGACACCAGACATAACCGGTTGATATTGCTCCTCCCACACCACGGTTTTGTTCATGCTTAAGTAAAATAATCCGTGGAACTTCTCTATTTTCAGTTGTTGGTTCATTAACTTCTGCAGCAATCATGTTCTCCACAATTTTTACCGTCTGATCGGTACTCCTGTCATCCACGACAACGATGTAATCAATAAAATGAGGGATCGTCATAATTGTTTTCGTTATCTGAGTTTCTTCATTATACGCCGGAATGACAACACAGACTGTTTTATTTTTATACAAGATCCTTCACCCTTTATGATCGTTTTTGCTTATCAATAATACTCAATATCATATCTTTATTCGGGACATAAACGAGGAAGTTCTTTTCTCCCATACATTGATCAATGAAATCCTCAAGACTTTTTCCATCTCTTAATATATCGATTTGCTGTATTAATTCGCCCAGCAATTTTTCCTTTCCAATAACGGGATACAACTCAATTAATGCAAAACGAGCTCGGATATTATATGGTGATTTTTTTAAAACTTCTTTCCAACATTGAATTGCTCGATGGGTTTCATCCTTCATTCGAAATACTTCCGCCATGATAACAAACGGTATTATCTTATCCTGCTTTAGCTGCAGAGTTATTTGAGCTTCCTGAAAAGCTTCCTTCATTCTGTTAAGTTTAAATAAAATAATGCTTATATACTCATGTGATTCCGGTATAGTTGAATTAATTTCAAGGGATTTGCTAATGTATTTATATGCATTCTCAAAATCTCCCTTTCTCATCTTAACCTTGGCAATACCAACCAAAGGAAAGGGTAAGCGAGGATTTATTGCCCATGCCTTTTTATAATGTTCGAGGGCTAAGTCATCTTTTTTCTGAAAGAAATAAACTTCCCCAAGATTATGTTCCGGAATTGATTTGTCCGTAACAAGAGAAAACTTATTTAATCGCAATGCTTCACGAAATTCTCTTTCGGATTCTTCCAGTAACCCCCTATTCATGTACTCTCTCCCTAAATTTATATGGGGTCTGCTTATGTTCGGTGCTTTTTTAACATTATCAAACCATAAGGTATACTCAGAATTCATGATTTTATTATATGAATAAACGGCATGTCCCTGCAAAATCAAAAAAAATGCCAAACCTGTAATTACGGCATATTGAACTATCTTTTTATATGAAAAGAATCTGATCAATTCTATAACAAAAATAGCAACAGGAATAAAAAAGAACATCGAAGGAATATAATTTCGATGCTCATAAATAAGTTCCAGTGGCAATATTGAACCTTCAATTAAATGATTCAAGATAAAGAAGAGGATACAGAAAGAGACCAACGGTCTTTTACGTGAGGCATAAAGTGACCATCCGACCAGTAAGCATACTAACAAAATACTAATAGCAGTAGTTGGCGGTTGAAAAATAGTTCGAGATATATCAATATCATGGACCATAGCAAGGCGTGTGTTTACAGGATAGAGTAAAAGAGAAATATAAAAAATGATTACTCTCGATTCAGTTAACAGCCTTTCAACCAATGTAAATGGCCGTGAACTATAAAGATTCAATACTAAT
>CAZCGI010000060.1:0-9260 GCA_964498145.1 uncultured Syntrophaceae bacterium | reverse complement strand
CCACGCATAGATAAACGCTATGAGCAGAATTCCGATGAAGACGAACATTTCAAGGAGTCCGAACAGTCCCATATCCCGCACCGAGACAGCCCAAAGGTAGATAAAAACGATTTCAACATCAAAAATGACAAATAGCAGGGCCACGATGTAGTATTTAACGGAAAACCGGTGTTTCCCCGTATCCAGGGGATCCATGCCGCATTCATAGGGGATTGTTTTCTCGTCGGTAAGGGGGCGCTTTCCGAGATAATGGGAAAGGAGAATAATCGCAACAGCGGTTCCCACGACCAGAAGTGTGTAGACAAAAAGTGATAATGATGGTGCCACAGATATGCATCCTCACAATGTTTATTGACTACTAAGGCAAAAAGGATACCACCGTGACCTTTTTTGATGGGAGTACTATGATTATGGGTGAAGGAAAGATGTTAACGTAATGAAGATATTGCAAATATAAATATTCAGAACTTTCGTTTTTCGGAGCATCAATGGGGGGGATTACTATGGAATCATGAGGTGATGATGGTGATATGTATTTCAAAATGAAATCGTCAGATTTCATTTTGAAAGATATTTACATATCGTTTTCGATTTCTTTGAGCTTCCTCCACAGGGTGGTGTAGCCGATCCCCAGTTTCTTGGCAACGAGCTTCTGATTATAACTGTATTTCTTCATGATTTTAAGAAGATATCTCTTTTCTATTTCTTTGAGAGGGATCACATCGTCATCCCGACCCGAAAAGAGAGAGTCGTGATAGGCCGCATTGATGATCGGAAAATCTTCCGGTTCCAGTATTTCATTGCCTGTAAGGGCTACCGCCCGTTCAATGGAGTTCTTAAGTTCTCTTACATTTCCGGGCCATGCATATGCCAGGAGAACCTGTATCGCCTCGTCGGATATTCCTTTTATTTTTCCTCCGAGCCGTTTTGAAATGTCGTGGAGAAAGTGGGTGATCAACGGGTATATATCTTCCTTTCTTTCTTTCACCGGAGGGATGCTGATTTCAACGATTCCGAGCCGGTAATACAGGTCGGCGCGGAATGTCCCTTCGGAAACCATAGATGCGATGTTTTTATTTGTTGCTGCGATGAATCTGACGTTTATCTTCCTCGCACGGGTGTCTCCGACGCGACGCATTTTCTGTTCCTCGATAACCCTGAGAAGTTTTGATTGAAACTGCGGTGAGGCGTCGCCGATTTCATCAAGAAAAAGCGTTCCGCCGTTGGCTTCCTCAAGCAACCCCTTCTTATCACGCACCGCGCCGGTAAATGCCCCTTTTGCATAGCCGAAGAGTTCACTTTCCAGAATGTGGTCCGGTATGGCGGCGCAGTTGATGGCTACAAATGGCGGTTCATCTTTTGTCTTTTTATGATAATGAATCGCTTTTGCGACGAGCTCCTTGCCTGTCCCGCTTTCCCCGTATATCAGAACATTGCTGTCGATATGGGATATTTTCAGTGCAACTTCAATAATCCGTTCCATACTCTGGGAGATCCCTACGATGTCGTGGATCCTGTATGGTTCTTTTCGTGATGCGGTACTCTGAGGTTTTGCCGTTTTTCGTATTGCCTCTTCGACCTTTCCAAGGAGGTCATTGTCGCTGATGGGTTTGAGAATATAGTCTGCTGCACCCATTTTTATCGTTTTGACAACACATTCGATCGATCCGTACGAGGTAAGGATAATCAATGGTGTTTCTCTGCTGCTTTCATTGATCCATGTCAAAACATCACTGTCGCACTCGCGTTGCGGTTTGCTCAGGTCGGAGATGACAAGATCATAATGATAGTCGTTCAGAATTTGAATGGCACCGGATTCATCAAGCACATCGTGGACTTCATACCCCTCTCGTCGAAGAAGGGACGTAAGGTGACGTCGGGAATCGCTTTTATCGTCGATAATAAGAATCCTTCTCACGGTGCAGGCGGTCCTCCCTTGGTCAGTTCCCGAGAGGATATTAACAAGAGTCCATGGGCACCGGCAACTTCCGGATGCCCCTCGGCCTTTGTTGCTGGGATATATGTATGATAAAGGCTCAGGGCCAAGGGCGAAAGGCAAAAGCAGGGGATAGGTTGTTGAGTATCGGGTGTGGAAGACAAACAATAATATTCGATACCTGTATTTCTATTTGATACACGATGCTTTATATTTGACAGTCTATGATTGTCGGAAAATGAGAGCGAACGGGTACTATGACTGTATGCCCGGTAAATATTCCTATGCCATGGTCTGTGGTTCAGCTGAGTTGATCGGATAAAATATTTCATGCAGTTACATCCTGTTTTTAATAAAAAAGGAACCATGTCCTTTCCGGTGTCCGGAAAGTCAGAGTCCCCTCCCACGTAGCTTCGGTGAATTTGTGATGATTATACCATAGATGGCTTCAAGTCAATACCATCTTAATCATTGCTCCCTCTGTGGCATATGGCGGTAAGAGCTGATCCGGGAATGATAGCGATTTCACTCTATAAGTAGCGAGGGTGACCGGTACCCCGGAGGCAGGGACGCATCATATAAGGGATTGGTGAAATATACAAGTTCAATCGTGGGAAAATACTTCCGTACGTTCGAAAGGCTTTAGAAAACGGTCCATCTGTGCGTGTTATTCGGTTATGTTCGGTGGGGGAGGGCACAGATTTTTCCGTTAACGGTGCATCCTTCTTCGATGATCAGTTTGCCGCACCGTATACACGCGCTGACATCCGATGTTTTCAGAAGAGTCAGTGTATCGGTTGTGGTGATCTCTCCGCTGAAAGCCCCGGCAATAGTCAGGAATGTGGCGGTAATATTGGCCGTTATTGAACTTCCTTCTTCGGTTATGACCGTATCGGCATTCAGTGTACCCTTTAGCGCCCCTGCCACGATGAGAAACCCTTTGAAATCAAAAGTACCTTCAAGGTGGCAGCCTTTATTGATGATTGAAATCGTCTTTTGGTTTGTTTTCAACTGGTCAACCCTCATTGTGGATTTTTGCAGGTTACTGTCCGTTGTTCTGATCGGACCAAGCCAATCCCTCGCTCGTTACATTAAGCGGGATCTGGCCCATTTTAATATTTCCCCTCGTAATGACAATGTCGCAAGGTTTTCCTTTCTGCCGAAGATTTTTACCATCGATTGAGCTTCCAATCCCAAGGGGCATGGAAAAATCACTTCCGGTGAGTGATGTGGTTACATTGAAATTATATGGCACGTTGGTCTTTACATCGACAAGTTTTATCGAATCATCCTGTTGTATGGAAATCGCATCGTCAGGAAAGAAGCATCGTTTGACGCCGTTATTAAGCTGAAAGACGATATATTGGAAGGATGGTTCTTTGATGTCAAAGAACAATCGGCCGATCACATGCTTGTCGTCTTTCAATACAACGACCTGATAAATTCGCCCTTTTTTGTATAATGAATAGCGTTTCCAGAGATCTCTGTCGGTATTGACAATACATCCCCGATCTTCGCCGGTGTTCACGGGAACATCTGCTACATATCCCTTAAGGTTGACAACCACGCCGGGACATGATTCGGGAATGGTGCCCACATCCACCAGTTCGATCTGATCTCCTTTCAAAATGTCAACATGGGTGCCGTTTGGAAAATAGAGCTCTTTGCGGTTAATCTTGCATTTGAAATAAACAACTCGAGGGATTTTTGTAATGGTGTTTCTCGACTTGTTGTTTCCATTGAGTGAAATGGAGATACTTCCGCAGAGATTGTGATCTTTTCGTACGACAACACGTGTCGGTTTATTGATGGAAAACGGTTTATTCAAATCATTGATCGATCCGTACGCTTCTATGTCGACGGTATATCCTCGCTCATAATTTCCCTCGATGTGAGTTATCTTGATAGTATCACCCGGTGCGACATTCAATGTTTCTCCATCTGCTACAACAACGGGCGTCTGATCGTTTACCTTCGCAACGAGGTACTTTACGGTTGGTTTTTCCACTGTGATGCCAGGTACTTCCGGCTTGATGTCAAACATCTTCATAAATGCATTGACGGCAAGATTGTGGTGGAGAATTCTTGTTTCAAGGGGGAGTGTCTTGCTTGTTTCAATCCCGAAAGCGGGGATTCCGCATGAGAAAAGGGCATAATAAGTTGCTGATTTTCGCTGCTCAGGATGAAGAGTCGTTTGTTCATTCGTCCGGTGATCGTTAAAGTTAAAAGATAGCTTGGAGTTATCGATGTTTTTGTTGATTTCATCGATGACTTTTCGCGCCATGTTACCCAGTTCCGTCACGTTGCCGGTTTTCGGATCACTGTATCGCTCGCAGTCGACAATAATTGACTGTCCGAATCGCATGGGGTTTCTCATATCGCTTTGCCATGTATCAGAATAAAAACCCGAACCGTCATGGAGGTTTAAAAGACAATCGCTTTCCGCAATAAGACCCTTGAGAATGGTGACGACCTGCGTTTCGAAGTTTCGTTCCGATGTTTCCATGAACTTACGGTTCATATCTTCATTGACCTGGCGGCGGTTGAG
The DNA here is from genome assembly GCA_964498145.1 of uncultured Syntrophaceae bacterium. Lineage (GTDB taxonomy): Bacteria > Desulfobacterota > Syntrophia > Syntrophales > UBA6807 > DSDU01. The sequence goes on along the minus strand of CAZCGI010000060.1, from coordinate 4,776 downwards.
GAGAATGGAATAGAAGTTTGCCCGGGGTACGACAATGAGGTTTCCTCGTTCCAATCGCATGTCTGCATATAAGTCGGCAGAAAGAAAACCTCCCGGTTCGTCTCCCTGAATGCCACCGATGATAAGAATGGTTTTACCGGGGGTCTTGCCGTGAATTTTGTACACATTCAGTTCATAATCCGTTCCTTTGAAAAAGGTTTCGTATGTGTTTTTACAGAATGCGGATGAGACCGGTCCCGTCAGCACAATAAGCATTGACAAAATAATCGTTGCTGCGAGCAGGCTGCGGTCGATGGTTGCTTTTATCATATCATACAATTTATGATTCATTGTTTTTCCCCAGATCATTCCGTATATAGAAATCTTTGATCATCATGAGTTCATCATTGTCGGAGAACACCCATATTGAAACAAAGTACTGTCCTGTCTGTTGAGTTGGTGCAGTGAATACTCCTCTTATTGTTTTAAAGCGGGCGACAGTGAAGGATTCTCCGCTGTTGACATTCTGCGGTTTCCCATTTGTCAGCATCGTATTCGGGTAACAGTGCCAGGTTGAAGCGTCCAGATATTGCGGTTTCAGTATGACAAAGACATGGCCGGAAACGGGATTGTTATAAGAGATGAGGTTTCGCAGCAGGAATTTGAAACGAAGCGAATTCGATGGCTTATCCAGATTGATCTCGAAGTTTTCAACCGACATTTTATTGAAATGATCGGTTGAAGTGACAGGGGCTTCGCCTTCCTCAACCGCCGGTTTCTTGGAGGCTGATGCGAGCGCATCCTCAAATTCTTTGAGCTTCTGCGACATGACCTCGTTTTCCTGCTTTACTGTCTCAATCGATTGTTCGCTGGCTGTGAGTTTTTCTTGCAGGTCTTTTTGCAGTCGCAGGTGACTCGAATTCTGAAACCAGATATATCCTGCAATGATCAGGATCATGCCGATGATGCCGATAACTGCTATGGTAACGGTCTTCCTTTTGACCTCGTAGGATCCCAACTGTTTCTGGTCTCCAATAACCATAATGGTCCAACTTTGATGTTTCTTATCGGTATTCATGCCCGTATTGTTCCCCGTGACGTCATTCTTGGATCTCTTTCCATGATTCTCTGTTGATCTTCCATCGATTGTTAATCATTTTAAGCCGCATTTGTTTAGTGCCGAGGTCACTGTGCCCCGTCGATTCATACCGTTGGGTGAACGTAGCAATTACCGAAGACGATCGTGGAATGACGCTCAAATTTTCTACGGTAATATGTATACTTTTATTCACTTCTATCAGACGGGCTTTATGCTGTATCCATTGTTCCAGATTCATCCCGTATCCTTTGAAGTCGGGTGTGTAATGTGAACGGTATGATTGCATATCACCCGATTGCCAGCTTTTTACCCATTGTGCAATAAAATTTTCTATCGATTTCCGCGTTGTTATGACTGTGCCGATTTCGTCAAGTCTGGCAGTAAATTTCTCATCCGTATCGGCAGCCTGTAATCGGTCACCGGTTATGTTCCATCGATTCCCATGCTTCATCAAAAAAAGTTTGCGATGACCGCATTTCCAGGATTGATCTTTATAAGTAATCATTTGATCGAATGTTATGACTGAGTAGCGATCATAGTTCAGAATCGAAATGTTTTCAGGGTGACAGGTTACTTTTATTGCCGACGTTGTCAATAATTTGATTTTTTCCGTCAGTGCTTCGAGATTGTGACGATCCATGGATTCTTCAGAATCATACAAAGATTTGATACCTTGAAGATCGTTGTTTTTTAAAGCCTCCCACCATATATTCAGCATCGATTCGAGTTCTGTTTTAATGGGGAGCAGGGTATTTTGCGGAACCCAGTTAACATGCTGCTTTATAATAATCGGCGTTTCGTCGAGTTTTATGTAGGAAGAAAGGTTGAGAATATTTTTATTTGTGAGGGTTATGCAGCCGTTTGACTGAAAGGCCCTGAGTTTTTTGTTCGTTCCGTGAATCCAAATAGTGTTGCCGTTTTTACCTTCCTTGCGGTCCACAAGATTCGGATAGTTGAGGTGAAATGCCATGCAACCATAGGTCGATGAAAGTTCTCTGTCGCTGTATACTCGTGTTGCGTACAGGATTCCTTCCGGTGTTTTCCCATCTCCCGACACCATCTTCGGGCCGCTGTTTTTGCCGGTAGAACACGGTGCTTCAAAAACTTTTTCCACGCCCTCATGGTTTCTCTGAAATGCGTAAAGTTTCTGCATTTTCTTGTCAACGAGAATGGCATAGTTACTTGATAAATTGATCAGGGCTTCAGGAATTAATGATTGATTCTGTTTCATCGTCGACACTGAGGTTGCACACGAGGGAGAAAGCAGGCCCGAAAGGAATAATACGGTGCTAAATGTGGTAATGAGCATGTGTAGCGTCGGTTTTTTATTCCTCATACAGTATTCCATTTGCAGTATGTTAGTAGCTATTAATGCGTATCCAGCTGAACTTCCGATGTTGCTATTAGGAATCAATCAAAACTCATTCCTGATACTGTCAAGTCGGATTACTTTCGGTTCTGCTTTATGATGCTCCTTTCGATACCAGAAAAAGGTTTGTCATGTCAACTATATACTATATGTCAGATATGATAGCGCCGATAGGGACAATAAATGGGAAAAATACCAGAATACTCCAACTGTTAGAAGTATGAAAACGACACAATAGCCCGAACATTTATTACGATGATTCTTTTTCACCATGACTGCAGTGTCTTCGTAATCGACCGATTGGACGTGGTTGCTCGTCATGAATATTGTGTAGCTGGAATTACCGACGCCGAGGGGGGGGAGGGGGGGATGACGGCTGAACGAGTGACTCGATTTCGTTTTGAATACGGGTGCCTTTTTCCGTACCGATTGGAAAGTATTTTTGCGCCGCTTTAAAGTGGAAAAGAGCGCTTTTGTTCTTGTTCATTTTCTTGAAGTAAATTCCGAAATTATAATGTGATTCTCCCGGATTATTGGTTTTTCCATAAGTCATGGCAAGATTGTAATAGATGTTTGTGTCATCGGGATTATCTCGTTGAAACTTTACATATAGATCGAGTGCCTCGAAGTTGCTGCCCATTATCTCGTAAGACCTTCCGAGATATAGAATGGTCTCGGGATCGTTTTGATCAATGAGGTAGGCCTGTTGCAGTGGCTTTATGGCTTCGGCAGCCTTTCCCATGTTGAAATAAAAGATGCCCAGGTTGCGAAGAATATCGACATCATCCGGTGACTGACGGAGTGCCTGGGAGAAATGTTTCAGTGCCTCGTCGGTCTGCCCCAGCTTTCCCTGGATTACTGCCAGTCCATAGGTGAAATCAGTATCATCGGGATGTTCTTTGAGTGCATTCTGAAAAAATTTCAAGCTGTCACTGAGATTTTTCTGATTAAGAACGAGAATCGTCTTTATTCTGTTGAGTCCGCCGACGAGATTGGTTTTCCCCTTCTGTCTGTAAGTCGTTTGGAGTAATCCATCAAGATATCTGATACGGTCGCCGGTGCCGGGGTGAGTAAGAAAATAAGAGGGTATGGAATTCGAATAATATTCAAATTGTCTCATGATTTTTAGAAAATCCAGCATTGCCTGCCCGTCGTAACCCGATCCGGTGAGGTATCGCATGCCCTTGCGGTCCGCCTCCTCTTCGTTATCCCGTGTGTATTTCAGATTAAGACTTGTCGCTGCCGCCATGGAGAAGCTGGTGACAGCCGCGGCTCCCTCAGCACTTCCCCCAAGAAAGGCGCCGGCCAGAATTGCCAGAAGCGTCGCCATGTTGACTTTTTGAGATTTCTCAATTGTGTCGGCGATATGTCGGGACGTGGCATGAGCGATTTCGTGGGCTATGACACCTGCAAGTTGAGCCTCGTTTTCACTCAGGTTGATGAGTCCCTCGTAGACATAGATATATCCGCCGGGCGTTGCAAAGGCGTTGATACCTGAACTTTTAATAACTGAGAAGGTATATGAAAATGGTGAATCGTCGGCGTGCTTCAGTATCCGGCGGCCGATTTTGTCAATATAGTCGTTTATTCGTGTATTCTTAACCAGAATATCTTTGGCGCTGAGCTTTTCGTAGAATTCCTTCCCCAGTTTATTTTCATCCTGAATGGTGAACGATGCTTGGGCAAAGCCGGCGAATAGAACAATGAACAGCATAATCGTAAGCGGTATGATGACAACACCGTTTTTTGATTTGTTTGAAAATAGCACGACTTACGGTTCTCCTGAAATGATAACGAAGCTATCCTAACGTTTTTGTCCGTTAGAATCAAGATATGTTTGGGAGATCAACGGACGTGCTTCGATACCGGTTGATTCATTACGTGACAGACTGTCGAAAGCCACAACCTGTTCTGCATTTCGGGATCCCCCCCCCCCGCCCCCATAGTTATCATAAGGGCAGGCTTGAGACGTACATGTAACTGTGATTTCATCCTCGTATTTTCCGGGAATCTTGAACCTGACCGTTTTGTAAGGTTTTAAAATGGGACTTTTCAATCGCTTCATCAGTGCATGTGCCGTCGTCGTATGTTGAGAAGAGGGTGCGATCAATCATTCCTTTCGGAGCTGTATTCGATTTGTCTCTAACATTACATGTGGTAATTCATGCGTAAAATACTGTTGTTAAGGTACAATCCCTGTGTTATAAATTGCGTCATATTACAGTAAGGAGTTTGCTGTGGAAAAAAAAGACCTGCTCCACACAAGCAGTATAACGGTAAATACATATGAGAGTGGGGAAAACAGACTCCTGATCGAAGATATATTAAA
>CAZCGI010000059.1:0-9303 GCA_964498145.1 uncultured Syntrophaceae bacterium | reverse complement strand
TGTCAAACTCTGGGAGTCCCCCGGCAGAGCCGGGGGTTTACCTAGGGACAATTATAAATATCCATTGACAATGTAATGACATATTGTTATACCTCAAACAACAAATTGTCATAGGCATTTATATTACAGATCCAGATTATAGGCATCACATAATCGCATGTATGTATAAGGATCCATGCAGTAATGTCCTGTTTCTGTCGAACATACCCCAGTATGCTGCAAACGGCTGCTCTATTGCACAGGGGAAAACGTGCGCCTTCTCATCAGCACATAACAACACAAATATTTTCATTCAGGTCCACAGTAACCATTCACGATTTTCGGCAACAAACCACCAAGGAGGTGTCTATATGAATATCCCTGCACTGTTTGACAGTAATGCACGGAAGTACCCCGATAAGGATTGCCTAAGGTATAATGGTCAAGGTTACTCGTACCGAACCGTCAAGGAACAGTCGGAGAAAGCCGCGGGACTTTTTCAGCAGTGGGGTCTCACCAAAGGCGACAAAGTTGCTATTATGAGCCAGAATACACCGTGGTTCGTTTTTGCTTTCTTCGGAATCCTCAGGGCGGGAGGTATTGTTGTGCCCATCAATCACAAGCTTATGCCCCCCGAGGTAGACTACATCCTCGATCACAGTGAAACAAAAATTTTTCTTTTTGACGGTGCGCTGGCAGGCATAGCGGAAAAGCTGTCCCACCTGTCGCGGAAGCTGTCCATGGACAGTCCCGCCGAAGGATTCGAACATTTTAACCTGCTTCTTGCGATGGCGCCATCCTTTACCCCGGTCTCCGTCTCCGACAGTGATCTCGCAGAAATACTCTATACCTCAGGGACAACGGGAAAACCGAAAGGATGCATGCATACCCACCGGGGAGTCATCATGAGCGGCATAACGGGTGCTCTGACCCTGAAGATGGACGCTGACGACCGGCTTCTCATGGCCATGCCTATCTGGCATTCATCACCCCTCAATAACTGGTTCATGGGGATTCAGTATGTGGGGGGCACGACGGTCATGATCCGCGAATATCACCCCCTTCATTTCCTTCAGGCAATACAGGATGAGCAATGCACCGTGTATTTCGGCGCACCGATCTCCTACATTATGCCGGTACAGATGATCCCCCATTTTGACGATTTCGATCTTTCTTCCATGCACGGTTGGATTTACGGTGGCGGTCCCATTGCTGCCGATGTGGCGCTCACCCTGATGAAAAAATACAAAAGCGACAAATTTTATCAGGTCTACGGCATGACCGAATCGGGCCCGACGGGAACAACGCTGACACCGAAGGATCAGGTTCGCAAAGCCGGCTCCATCGGGAGAAACGGTCTTCCCGGATGCGACGTGGTCGTCATGAAGAGCGACACCGAGCAGGCACAGCCCGGTGAGGTGGGAGAAATATGGATGAAAGCGGACAGCATGATGGAAGGATACTTCAAAGATCCCGAGGCGACACAAGATGTTTTCACTGACGGATGGTATAAAACCGGCGATGTGGCACGGCTCGATGAGGACGGCTATCTGTTTATTGCGGACCGAACCAAGGATATGATCGTCACAGGTGGTGAGAATGTCTACTCAAAGGAAGTGGAAGATGCAATCGCATCCCATCCCGATGTCATGGAAGTTGCGGTCATCGGCATTCCCCATCCTGAATGGGGTGAAACCGTCGCCGCCTTCATTGTACCGGCGAAGGGAAAAGAACTGACCCGGGACATGATGAATGAATTTCTTGCGGAAAAGCTGGCAAAATTCAAAACTCCGAAATCATATAAATTTATCGACGAACTGCCCCATACGGCAAGCGGCAAGGTAATGAAATATAAATTAAGACAAGAGTATAAGTAAGGAAAATCGTCAGATTTGAACAGCGCTGGAAAGGAGACGTATATGTTTGATTATTTGCTGACGAAAGAACAGATCAAAATACGTGATGAAGTGCGGGATCTGGTAAAATGGGTGCCGCGACAGATGGTTCTCGACATGGATGCCGATATAATCAAGTTCCCCAAGGAATTCCGCCGGGAAGCGGGACAGCGCAATCTCCTGGGATGCCGCTATCCCAAAGAATGGGGAGGCCGGGACATGGACTGGGTTACCACTTGCATGGTCATGGAAGAAGTCGGCATGCTTGGCTACGAGTTTGCCTGCGTCTTCGGTGTGGGTGCCGAACTGGTATGTGACGCCATTATTCTCCACGGAACTGACGAACAGAAGGAAAAGTATGTTAAGCCGCTGCTCCGCGGGGATTTATTTGCCGCCGAATGCCTGACGGAACCACGGGGCGGCTCTGATTTCTTCGGGGCCACAACGAAAGCTGAAGACAAAGGGGACTATTTTCTGCTTAACGGTCAGAAACGTTTTATCGTCGGCGGCGAGGGAGCGGATTATTTTCTTCTTTATGCCCGTACCGACTTCGACCCCAAGGCAAAGCCACAGGAATCGATTACCGCTTTCATCGTCGATCGAGGTCCCGGAGTGGAAACAAAATACCTCTATGGTCTGATGGGGTGCCGCGGCGGTGGTACCGCCCGTATCGTCTTTAGAGACGCCAAGGTTCCGAAAGAAAATATCGTCGGTCGTCTGAACGGCGCCTATGACGTCTTCAATACCATGATGATTCCGGAACGTCTTGGTACTGCGGCCATGACGATCGGTGCGGCGCAACCCGCCGTTGATGTTGCCACAAACTACACCTCACGGAGAAAGGCATTCGGCCAGGTGATCAATCGCTTCCAGGGAGTTAGCTTCCAGATCGCCGAGGCGGTCATGCTGCTCGATGCCGCCCGATCCCTGGCTTACACAACAGCCCGCGCCGTCGATGCCGGTATCGATATGAACCGTATCCGCAGGATGGTTTCCGAATCGAAAAAATTCATCACCGAATCGTGCCAAAAGGCCGTTCATAATGCCATGCAGGTCGTCGGCGGCATCGGGTATACGAATATTTTCCCGATCGAGCGCATTCACCGTGACATTCGCCTTGCGTCCATCTGGACGGGTACGAGCGAAGTCATGTCTATGATCTCCGCCCATGAATGGTACCGTGAATTTTTCGAAACGAAAAAGGAACGCCTTGCCCGCGACTTCGAACGGGATGCGGCAGAAGCTGATGCCCTCGATGAAAAGATCTATGAATAAATAATACATCTAACTGCATGGGAAACGCAGTTTCCATACTGCGTTTCCCATTTCAGAAATCAGCCGATAACTGCTACATCTCTTAATGACGTAATGCCGGCGTCTTAGAAAAATACTGGGGGTGACTCCGACTACCCCGCCTTGATCAACATCAAACCGGTCGTTATCACAACAACAGCCAGAATTTTCTCACGGGTCAAACGCTCGTTGAGAAAGATAATTCCAAGGGCGGCACCGATAACAACGGCAATCTCCCGGGCTGCAACAATGTAACTCACCGGTGCCACAGTAAGGGCAAAGAGAATCATCAGATAGGTTCCAATCGACCCTCCTCCGATTATCAGAATCGGTCCGATGGTTGTTCGTGCCGTGGATATAATATCGGCTCCGCTGCGTCCCATTATGAATGGAACCATAACAGCTGCAGCAATGAAAAACATAAACCATATATAGAGCACCGGGCTTACCGTGGTCACACCGATTTTGTCGACCAATGAATAGGCAGTGATAGAAAGACCTACCCACAGGGCCCGTCCATACCCCTTGCCGATCTTTCCCCTCGCGAGCACGGGCATTCCCATGGCAATAACTCCCGAAAAGACACAACCGATTCCCATCAGACCGATCTCGGAGATGTTTTCTTTCAACAGGACCCATGCCAAGAGGGCGGTAAGGCCGATCCCCGATCCCCGGGCAACGGGATACACAACAGAGATTTCTCCGCATTCGTATGCCCGTGCAAGGAGACTGAAGTACAGAGCATGGATAACGCCCGTGGCGATCATATAAGGAACGGCGTGCGGCGGTATGACAGCTCCGCTTTTATGATGGTAAATGACATACATAACACCGGGGATAAGTAGAAGGCATCCTGCACAGAGCGACAGCCAGATGACCACAAGATCGCCGGCAACCTTTCGTGCAGCGAAGTTCCAGAGTGCATGACAGATTGCTGCCGTTATTACCAGCAGGAAAATTCCTGACGTCATCTCGCCGCTTTCTTCTCTTGTAAAGGTAACTGCTGCGGAATGAACGCCATAACCGTTCGGATCAGAGGGTGGAAACGGTCATGGTTATGAACAAAATTGTCATTCCGTCCGCCGCCGCAGGATCTGAATCCCCACTACGGAAAAGACTTCGTCACCATGCTGGTTGCGGGCGGAATATCTGAAACGGACCGTGCCGCGATCGCGGTGTTTTTTCGACGGCACCGTTTCCAGAACTTCAGCCGTTGCATAGAGCGTATCACCCGGCCTGACCGGTTTTAGCCATCGCATCTCATCAAATCCGGGTGATCCGAGATTATTGTCAAGCATCCCCGTCATGAGTAATAGTCTGAATGTGAGGGCAACGGTATGGATACCGCTCGCTACGAGTCCCCCGAAAATCGATTTTTCGCCGGCTTCTACATTCGTATGGAATGGCTGCGGATCGTACCGCATGGCAAAATCGATAATCTGGCTGTCCGTTACGGTCATGCCGGGAGATGTAAAGCTGTCACCACTGGTGAAATCATCGAAATAGATATCGGCCATCGTATCATACTCCTCTCTGTTCTACCGTTCTGCCATGGCGGGACCGGTTCCTATGCCATCACTCGTTATACTCAGCGGTCAGTACACCGGCTGTTTTCATTCGCCGCCTATACGAGGTATGCAAGCAGGAAAATACCCATCAGCAGGATCACCAGCCCCCAGAAACGAACCACTTCATCGCTTGCCTGTTCATACCACCATCGGATAAGACGCTGTATCTGATCGGGTGATCCTTTCATCAGATACACTCCCTTGGCAAGGGCTATACCACCGAGAATCAGCGCGAGCCATAGAAGCTTCCCGCTGAAGAAACTGCCGACGACGAGGAGAATCCCCAGGACAATCCCGATAACGGACCACAGGGCATAATGCTCCGGATAGGAGAACTGCCTGATGAATTTCCGCGTCTTATCCGTGTAAATCACAAGTGACCCACCTGTCGTGATCCACATGATGGCAAGGGCATAGACGATGACGTAAATAACGGTTTTCATATTCATATCTTCTCCTGAACTTTATTACTTACTGTTACGGCCCGGTGTTCTTAAGATCAATTTAGAGATACATCGTCTTCCCGTTATGATCCGAGGTAAAAATGCTCTCCTTTTTCGAGAAAGGCGCTGAACCCCTTTTGATCGTTTGCCGCATGTTCTATTCGCTTGATTCCTTCTTTCAGCAGGTCCATGCTCGTTGCCGTGGAAAGCCTGAGAAAGTGCTGTCCTTCGCTACCGATCGACCCGAATGATTTCCGATCCATCGTTGCCACACCGTGATGATAGAGGAGAAACATCTGAAACAGGCTGGAAGGACTCGACTTCATTTTCATCTCAGTCGTCAGCCTCTCGTAAGCGTCAAAGACACCCAGTTTCTCACAGACACCGGTGATATTGGGAAACACATAGAAAGCTCCCTCCGGCATGACGCAGTGAACCCCGTCTATGCGGTTCAGTCCCTCAACGACCAGATTTCTCCGCTCTTCGAACTGCATTACCATCGATGCAACGATCTCATGATTTTCTTCATTTTCGAATGCCTGCCGTCCGGCTTCCTGGATGAACGGCGGCACACACGATATGATGTTGATATTGAACTGCCTGAACAGCACTGCTTCCTCAATCGTCGGCAGTACGGCATATCCCAGCCGCCACCCGGTCATGGCATAACTCTTTGAGTGTCCGCTCATCATTATGGTCCGTTCTTCCATTTCCGGTTCCGACATAATACTCCGATGCTTCCGCCCGTCAAAGATAATGTCTTCGTAAATCTCATCTGAGAAAATCCGTATGTTTCTATCTGCCTTATCCTTTATAACCCGGGCAATATCTCTGAGATCTTCCTGCGTGAGCACTCCTCCGGTGGGATTTGACGGTGAGTTGATGATCAGTACTTTCGTTCTCGGAGAAATAAGCCTTTCTAGGTCGGTAGCATTGAAACGAAAACTTTTAGATTCTTCGAGATGAAGGGGAACAGGAATGGCACCGAGAAAGGTAATCCACGATTCGTAGATAGGAAACCCCGGACTCGGGTAAATGACCTCATCCCCACGGTTCACGTATGCCATGATAGTATAGGGGATGAGCGGTTTTGCACCGGGGGTAACGACTACCCGGGCCGGATCGACGGTAACGCCCCGCGTCTCACTGACCTGTCGCGCAATGCTCTCCCTGAGCGGAAGGATTCCCTGGGGATCGGTATAGTGAGTATTGCCTTTTCTAATTTCTGCAATAGCGATATCGTTGATGTTCTCCGGGCTTGAGAAATCGGGCTCTCCCAGATTCAGCTTTATGACGTTTATTCCGCGGGCTTCGCATCTGCTGATGTCTCCACCAATTTTAAAGGCACTCTCGGTACCCAGTGATTTCATTCTGTTTGAATAAAGATCCACGGCACCCTCCTTTTCTTCTTATGCTTGCTTTTACAGATAACTGTGAAGACCCGGGAGATAGTTCACTCCCAGATAGGTAAACAAGACACTTCCGAGACCTATGAGCGCCAGAATGGCGACTTTTTTACCCCTGTTTGTTCCGACAAACCTGATATGGAGTGCCGCTGTGTAGATGAGCCACGTGATTAATGCCCACGTTTCCTTAGGATCCCAGCTCCAATATGACCCCCAGGCTGCGTGTGCCCAAACTGATCCGGTCATGATTCCGAGAGTAAACATAATATACCCGATAACCAGACTCTGATAAATGAGATATTCCATGCTCTCACTATCAGGCAGCATATTCATTATTGAACCGGGATTTTGTTTCTTTTTTATAAGATACAGAAAACTGAACAGAGAGGCAATAACAAAGGAGGCATATCCGAGGAAACAGGTAATGACATGACTGACGAGCCAGTTACTTTTCAGCGCTGGGATAAGTGGCTGAATCCCATTTTCCATATCAGGAGCAAACGATGCATAGGTTATGAGGAGAAACGCCACCGGCAGCGCAAATATTCTCAATTCTTTTCTGCCGGGTTTCCGTTCGAATATCACTAACAACAGCATGACGGCCCATGAAAAGAATATAAGGGACTCATAAAGATTTGAAAGTGGTGCATGACCGAACCCCAGGGAGTACGATTCCACCCACCTTATAATCAGTCCCGCCGTGTGTACGGTCAAGCCGGTGAAGCTGACGTACGAGGCAACTTTCGATGTTCGATCTTTTCGACTGAGTACCCCGACAAGTGACAACAGAAATGACATTAGATATATGAAGGGAACCAAGCTCAAAATTATTGTATTCATAGAGCCACCTGCCGTTTCGAATCAAGCCACAGCAGTACAGCTCGGTCAACGCCGGCTCGGTTTCTTCCATCAACGGCAATACGCACCCTTATTCCGTTTTCCTGCTTATGTATAAGAATCCAGATTCTCTTTTGTGCCAAAAGAAACCCCGCCAGCAGGCCCACAAACAGACATATCCCACCCGCTGCAACGATACCTGCTCCGGGATCACGATTAACCATTAATCCCGTGTAGTATCTTGTTCCGATACGTTCCAAAGCAAATGTGTATGGTTCGACGGAGGCTGGGTTAAACTGTGGATACAGAGAAAACAGTTTCGGTATACCCTTTTGTATTTTTTCAACATTTTGAAAAATGAATAGCTTGTAAGAACCTTGTACAGAACTGATACCAATGATTACAGCCGGTCCCAATCGCATGAAATTTTCTCTCAACCCGAGTATATGTGCGGTTGTACCGTTGTCACCAAGTTCTATTGTCGAACCGGGTCTGACAGTGAATCGCTTCGTTTCTGTCCCGTTGATGATTGCAATATGTGCTTCCGGCACCACCCCGTATGTCCACTGATAAAAACGCATCCCTTCGAAAGAAGCGGGATGGTTTACAAGAACCGGGGTCCTGTAAAGTACGTTTTCATCTTTGAGAAATGACAGATCCGAACGATATTCTCTGAGCATGCCGTTATCATAGTACTCTATGCCAAAGTCGTCACACCGCACGAAGAATCCCAGATTGACTGGACTTCCACCATCCCGAAGGTATATTTTGTCTGTCGACTCCCCTTCGATTATCTCAACATGTCCGTCCACTTTGTACAAGTGCCCGATGAACATTCCCACGATGATAATGAGCACCCCGGCATGAATGATGTACGTGAAAAGTCGCCGTCTATATCCCCGTTCGCCGTAAATAATTTTCCCCTCCTGCGCGTCGTTGTTTTCAACCCGCCGATACACATTGTGGAGGATATTGCTGATCTGACTGACACTATCATTTAATTTTTCATTACATCCAATAATTCTGTCTTCATTAAGATGATTGGACATGGGGGGTATGTTTCGCTTCATCGATCGACGGCGGTTTCTTCTCAATCTTACCAGAGAACAAACGATAATATTGAGACAGAGGGCACCAATCAGCATAGAAAACCAATAGGAATGATAGATATCGAAAAGCTGTATGGTATTGAGGAATGAAATCACCCCTGGCTTGAGATAATATGACAGCGGTTCCGCTGCCTCCTTTTGGGGTATTATGGTTCCGACAACCGCGCACAGTGAAATCACAATGAGAAGAATGACGGTGAGTTTCAACGAAGACATTGCGGAAACAACAGCACGGCTTCCTTTCACCGATTTGTTCTGTTGGGTGGCTTCGTCTTCCACATCCGCAACCTTATCTGCTTGAGTGGTCCTTCTATATTCTTATTTGTTAATGTGTGCCCTCATCGTTCACGCCTTGTGCTCTATAATATGTTTGAACATGGTCATAACTTCTTCCATGGCACTGTCGAAATGCAGTGCCTCGTCCATGTTCGTTATGTCGGGGAATCTTTCAGCAATCATTTCCGGAGTTACCTCGTCGGTCGGATTAAATCTCACCCCTCGGCTTTCCACCACCTGGACTTTTGCATAGTACCCGCCCCCCGCCGAGATGATTTCTCCCGTTACGGAGCAGTTCTCACTGGACAGATATGCCACCAGGGCTGCAACCAATTCGGGCTTCAGCAACGATAGAACCGCCTCGGGGTAAATCCCCTCCCCCATGCGTGTCGCCGCAATCGGTGCAACCGTATTGACAAAAATATTGTATTTTCTCCCTTCCTGCTTCAGGGTGTTCATAAACCCCACGATTCCCATTTTTGCCGCACCGTAATTTG